>JAPLAT010000490.1 GCA_026393175.1 Pseudonocardiales bacterium | reverse complement strand
GGCAGCAGCGGCGCCAACAGCGGGTCGACCCCGCACAGCTCGGCGAGGTCGCGGAGCGCGGCGAAGGACAAGATCGCGGCGGCGAGCAGGACTAGGATCATCGCCAGCCACGTCAGCCAGCCGAGGTTGGGGGCGCTCATGCCCGACCACCTCGCAAGTTACGAACCTGGCGCAGGCCGCGGTTGCGTCGGCATCGCGGGCCCCTGTCGCAGTTGGGGCAGGTTCTGTCGGTGTAGAGACCGGACCCGCAGGTCCCGCACCGTCCGCCCGCGTTCACCGCGCACTCCCTGCGGCGCGGTCGAGCACGGCCACGATCTCGCTGTGCTGGACGTCGGTGATGAGCTTGTAGCGGCGCTGGCCGTCCGCCCACAGTCGGGTGTGCAGCAGCACCTCGTCCGCGTCGGTGCCGGCCGCCACGGCGACGTCCTCCACGGTGACGCCGTGCCCCAGGGCGGTGATGACGTGCAGCCACCGGCCTTGGTTGACGTACCGGCTGATGGCGGTGGCGAAGGTGAGAGCGTCCACCGCGGCCGCGGCGATTCGCGACGGGGACGGCGCGGGGTCGAGCAGGTTGTGCCGGGCGTCCACGAGCAGCCCACGATGCGCGACGAACGCCGCCGCCAGTTCCTGGAGGCTGCGATTCTGCAGGTCGGCCGGGGTCGGGTAGCGGGAGGCGTTCACTGGGCCTCCCCGCGGGCGATGGCGTCGGCGAGGTCGGCCTGCGCGTAGAGGGCGTCGGCGAGCCGGCGGGCCTCGTCCGGTGGGATCGAGGTGCGCACCCGCACGGGGTCGCCGTGGGGGGTGAGGCACTCCTCGTCGAGCAGGTCCAGGCCGACCGCGGACCGCATCGTGGCGCTGGTGCCGTTGCTGTGCAGTTCGTCCTCGCGCTGGGCGGCGATCGCCACCTGCACTCCGCTGGTCGCGAGCGTCCACGCCTGCGGCAGCAGTCGGTGGATCGGGTCCGATGTGATGGAGAGGTCGCAGAAGGGCGTGGCACACCAGACGGGGTGCGCGGCATTGGGCAGGTCGTCGGTGAAGATGTTCATGGGTCGCAGCTCCTTGCGATCAAGGGCCCGGCCGGCGGTTGAGTCGCCGCGTCCGGGCCCGCTTTCATGGCGGGTGAGGCACCTCGGCACGAAGGCGGATCGCGACCTGCAAGTGATCGCAGTGTGGTCGCACGATGCGACCTATCGGAGCGAACCGGGGCCCACTGCAGCGGCATCAGCGACCGCCTGACGTGGGTAGATCCGGCTCGGGCCTACTAGGGCCTACGTTCGGCCCCTGAAGGAGTTCCAGCGCGTGGGGTTGACGGTCCGGGGCTGAGGACCGGCGCCGTGGCACGATGACGGCGTGGACAGTCCCGCGCAGGCCGTGCAGCGGTTGCGGGCCGCCGCGGCCGCAGGCGGGCTCGACGAGTTCTGCGCCCGGCACGCCGTTCGGGTGCTCACCGTCTTCGGCAGTGCCGGGCGCGGCGAGCAGGCCGCCCGCGACCTGGACATCGGCATCCTGACCGAGCACGGCTCCCCGTTCGACGTGCTCGCCGCGATCGCCGACCTGGTCGTCCTGAGCGGTACCGAGGCCGTCGACGTCGCCCACCTCAACCGCGGCGGCCCGGTGATCCGGGAGCGGGCACTGGTCGGCTCGCTGGCCCTGTACGAGAGCGCGCCGGGGGCACTGGCCGACGCCCAGGTCATTGCGATCGCCCAGCGGATCGAGACCGACCCGATGCGACGGCTCAACCTGGAGTTGCTGGCGTCATGACGCCCCGATCGCTGGACTGGCGCAGCGTGGAACGGAAGCTGACCCGCATGCGCCGCCTGCTCGACCAACTCGTGGCGCTGGGGCCGTTCGACGCGCGGCGTTTCGTCGACGACCCCGTCGCCGGACTGGCCGCCGAGCGTCTCCTGACCCTGCTGGTGGAGCTGGCCTTCGGGGTGAACAGCCACGTCGCCGTCGCCGTGGTCGGACGGGCACCCGACGGCTACCGCGAGTCCTTCCTGCTCGCCGCCGAGGCCGGCACGATCGACCGTGCGCTGGCCGAGGCGCTCGCCCCGGCCGCCGGGCTGCGCAACGTCCTCGTGCACGCCTACCTCGACGTCGACCATGCCCGGGTCGCCGAGGCGACGGCGGCCGCCCCCGGCCTGTTCGGCGAGTACGTGCGGGCCGTGGCGCAGTGGTTCGCCGAGCGGCCCGACGCGGGGTGAGGTCGAGGTAGCTCGGCGCCTTCCGGTCGAGCTCAACCGTGTCGACGGCGGACGTCGCGCATCCTTCACGTGGTGGTCGCGGGGCGTCGTGTGGTCGGGCCGGTGGGGCCACCGACGCGTCAACCGGAGCAGGTGACGACCGCGTAGGCCCCCGAGCTGGTGGACTCGGTGACGAGCGCACCGTTGCGCAGGATCCTGCAGACGATCTCCCCCGGGTCGCCCGACGTCGACTGCGCCGTCATCGAGAGCGGCTGGTAGTCGAGCAGGCCGTTCGGCAGGGTGATCTCCGTGGCCCACGGGAGCGCGACGCCGTTCTCCTGCTGCTGCGAGAAGTTCTCGTCGGCGACGTAGGTGACGCTCCCGGTCCCGGTCCCCGTCACCTCGAAGCGGATCACGTCCTCGCCCGTCGACGTACCGGCGGGCGGCGGCTCTGCCGGGGGCTCGACCGCAGGATCGGGCACGGGCGAGAGCGCCGGTGGGGGACCGAGGGCGGTCGACGGGAGGGACGGGGAGTCCCCGATCCGGGCGAGGTCCCGGGCCGCGTCGGCGAACGAGAGCACCAGCAGGATGAACAAGATCGCGGCAACGGACGTCACGGTGTAGGTGAAGACCCGCAGGCGGTAGATGAACGGGCCATCCCGCTCGACCACCACGGTCTCGGCGGGCGGGCGCGCCTCGGGCTCCACAAGCTCGCTCCGCAGCGGTGGCGCCACTTGGTACTGCTCGGGCGGGCGCGCCTTGCCCCGAGGGCGGGAAGGTCGACTGATCTCGGTCAACGAGGTGTGCTCCAGGGCGGGGGATCGCGGGTGCGGTGCGCTCCGCTGTCCTTCGTGCTCCGGGTCGATGCCGTTACGGCGATCGGACTACGGAGCCACTGCTCCGGCGCCTTGTCGTCCTGAGCGGGACCGAGGCCGTCGACGTCGCGTCGCCCACCTCGACCGCGGCGGCCCGGTGATCCGGGAGCGGGTGCCCGCAGTCGTACCGAGGGCAGGAGACGGCCCGGACGGTCCCGCACCGACAGCGGTGGCTGCCGACGCGGGGCCGGGACCTGCCCGTCGGAGCCCTCAGAGCCCGACGGAGTCGGCGCCGTGCGCGGCCTGCTCGGAGGTGAAGCCCTCGAACTCGAGCTGGTCGATCAGCCCGGACCGGGAGAAGGACGTGAAGTCGAGGTAGCTCTGCGCCTTCTTCTCCGCCTGCACCATCCAGTCGACCTCGACCGTGTCGACGGCGAACGTCGCGTCGGCGGTCGAGAAGCCCTCGAACTCCAGCTGGTCGATGAGCCCGGACCGGGAGAAGGCGGTGAAGGAGAGGTAGTCCTCGGCCTTGTCCAGCGCGTTCTCCTGGCTGACCGTCAGCGCGGGCTCGGCCGGGGCCGGGGGCTCGACGACGGGGGCCGGGGCGGCCGCGAGCGGGGCCGGCGCGGGAGCCGGGGCCGGCGCGGCGACGGCCGGGACGGCCGCCGTGT
>JAPLAT010000674.1 GCA_026393175.1 Pseudonocardiales bacterium | reverse complement strand
GGACGCCGGGGCGCCGGAGCCGGCCGCCCCCGCCCGGGCCGGGACCGCCCGGGGATCGAAGCGGCGGGCCGCCCCGGCGGAGGTGCGCGTCGGGCTGGTCGCGACGCCGGAGGGGGAGTGGAGCGTGGAGGTGCACGTCGGGGCGAGGCGGGTCGTGGCGCCCACCCCCGTGCCCGCGGCCGACGTCGCCGTCGCGGCCCGGGCGCTGCCGGCGGCCGTCGGCGAGGTGGTGTCCGCGACCCTGGAGCAGGCCCGCCGCCGGCAGCACGAGCGCGTCGAGCAGTTGCGCGCCGAGCTCGAGGCCGCCCAGCGCGCCCTGGAGCAACTGGCCCCCTGAGCGCGCGGCCCCCACCCGGTCGCACCTCGCACGGGTCGTGCCGTCCTCGCACGGGCCCGGGCCTGTGCGGGGACCGCCGGACCCGTGCGAGGTGGGCCGTCAGGGGACCGTCGCGGGCAGGGCCTCGGCCAGGCCGATGCGGAACAGCTCGGGCAGCGGGATGCCCGCCGCGGCCGCCATCGTCGCGACGACGCTGGTCCGGGCGTAGGAGCAGTAGGGCCCGGCCTCCAGGAACCACGGCCGCCCGGCCGGGTCGACCCGGAAGTCGAACAGGCTGTGGTGCCGGCACCCCAGCGCCGCGTGGCAGGCCAGGGCGGCCTCCCACACCGCGGCCGTGACCGGGTCGGCGGGGTCGAGGATCCGCGCCCGGACGCCGTCCTTGGCGACGAGGTGCAGCTCGCCGTCGCGGCGGGCGAGCTTGTCGGCGCGGTCGCGCACCGGCTTGTGCTCGGGGTCCACCGCGTACTCCTCCAGCGGCAGGGGCACCGGCACCCCGTCGCGGACGACCACGCCGCAGCGCACCTCGCGGCCCAGCGGCACGAACTCCTCGACCAGCACCTCGTCGGCGTGCGCGAACGCCCCGGCCAGCGCGTCCGGGTACTCCGCGGCGGACCGGACGAGCGCCACGCCGTCGGAGTTGTCCGCGTCCGCCGGCTTGACGACGGCGGGCGGGTGCAGCGTCGGGCGGTCGCCGCGGCGTAGCACCTCCCCGGCCGGGACGGCGACCCCGGCCGCGGCGACGACGGCCTTGGCCCGCGGCTTGTGCGCGGCCAGCGCCATCACCTCGGCGGTGTTGCCCAGCAGCGGGACGCCCAGCACGTCGAACAGGGCCCGGTAGGACGTCATGCCGGGGCGGCAGAACATCTGCGGCACCACGATGTCGACGCCGAGCGCGGCCACCCGGGCCACCGCGTCGCCGGGGGCGAGCGGCGGGGCCGCGGCGATCGAGTCCCGCTCCAGGTCCGCGGGGAAGCGCCACGTGCCGTCGGGGGTGACCCAGGCGACCGAGTGGGTGTAGCGGGCGGGGTCGGCGACGGCGTCGAGGCAGTCGCGGGCGTAGATCCGCGACAGGTCGGCGAAGGCGTCGTCGACGGCCGACCCGGCCAGGTGCAGGACGTGGCGCACCACCTCAGTCGCCCGCCGGCTCGACGAGCTTGCCGATGTTGACGTCGACCCTGATCCAGTCGCGCAGCCGCACCAGGTTGCCGAGCAGCAGCCACGGGATCTGCAGGTGGTGCACGAGCAGGAAGGGCAGCGGGTCGTCCGCGTCGAAGATCGCCTCCTTGCCGCGCAGCACCACCCGCAGCCGCTCCGGGGCCGTCCGCGGCCGGCGCAGCATCCGCCACAGCTCCTGGTAGAGCCAGTAGGTCGGGCGGCTCGCCGGCAGCGGCACGACCGGGCCCGCCCCGTCGGGCACCCCTTCCAGGTAGGCCGCGGCGAGGCCGGGGTGGTCGTGGAACATCGTGATCGCGGAGTGCGTGCGCGGGTTGCACTCGATGCCGCGCACGCGCCCGTCGGGGGTGCGGATGAGGTCGAGCGAGACCTGCCCGGTCAGCCCCAGCCCGCCGACGAACCGGCGCACCCACTCCTCGACGGCGGGCTCGTCGACGTGGGCGTAGTTGAGTTGGAACGCCGAGGACTCGCAGCAGCCGTGCACCGTCACCCGGCCGTCGCGGACGGTGCTGTGCGTGCAGAACTCCTGACCGGGCACGAACTCCTGCAGGATCCACGGGTTGTCCTCCGAGATCGGCAGGGCCGCGACGAACGCGGCCGTCTCGGCGGGGGTGGGCCGGGGCAGCGGGGTGAGGTCGAGGCGGCGCACCGGGTCGTAGGCGATGCTCTTGAGGACGTAGACGGCGTCGCGGGCGGCGAAGTCGAACTCCGCGACCTGCCGCGGGTCGGTGATGCGGTGGGTGTCGGGCACGTCGAGGCCCAGCGACGCCGCGAACCGGGCGAACTCGTCCTTGTCGTCGACGCGGCGCAGGGTGTCGGGGTCCAGGTGCAGGACCTCGCAGTGCGGGGCGAGCAGGGCCTTCGCGTCGGCGTCGTGGCGGCTGGCGACCGGGCTGCAGACGGGGACGTAGACGTCGACGCCCTCCTCGCGGACGATCCGCAGCAGCGCGCGGGCGTACCCGGGGTCCTGCGGGGACGGCACGACGTGGAAGCGGTCGACGGCGCGGGAGAACCGGTGGCCGGTGAACCGGTAGCGCGCCGACTCCACCAGCACGACGCGGTGCCCGGCCCGGTGGAAGCTCCGCGCGAGCTGGAGCGCCTTGGTCATCTTCCCGCCGCTGACCAGCACCGTCCGCGGCCGGGCCGCGGTCGCGCGCCGGGGCGGGACGACCGCCGAGCGCAGCAGGGCGGCCCCGGTCACGACGAGGTTGGCCGGGAGGGCGGCCGCGAGCAGGGCCAGCGTGCCGAGCGTGCGCGGCACCGTCCGCCACGCTCTCGCCGCCGGCGCGCGGGGGGCGGGCGCCGGGGCGGGAGCGGGCGGGGCCGGCGCGGTGCGGGGCGCCGCCGTCACGAGCCCGCCCGCCGGATGAGCGTGAGGCCGTCGCGCAGCGGAACCAGGACCTGCTCGACGCGCGGGTCCGCGGCCACCGCCTCGTTGAACGCGGCGATCGCCGCGCCGTTGCCGGACCGCTCGCCGGGCAGGTACGGCTCGCCCTGCATGAGGGTGTTGTCCACCGCGACCAGCCCGTGCGGGGCGAGCAGCCCCCCGTCGAGGATCGCGTCGAGGTAGGCCCGGTACCCGGCCTTGTCCGCGTCGACGAACACGAGGTCGAACGGCGCCCCCGCACCGGCGAGGTCGCGCAGCGTGTCCAGCGCGGGACCCACCCGCACCGCGATCCGCCCACCCGCCGGGGAGGCGGCGAAGCACTCCTGCGCGAACCGGGCGACGTCCGGGTCGATCTCGCAGGCCACGACCTCGCCGTCCTCGGGGAGGGCCTCGGCCATCGCCAGCGCGGAGTAGCCGGTGAACATGCCGACCTCCAGCACCCGCCGGGCCCGCGTGGCGTGCACGAGGAAGCGCAGCACCTGGCCCTCGACGTGCCCGGAGAGCATCTCCTGCTCCAGGGCGACGACCACGCCGTCGCCCGCGCGCCCGGCCCAGTCGCGCTCGCGGGTGCGCCGGGCCAGTGCCGCGAGCGCCGGGGACTCCGGCGTGGTGCACCGGCCCAGGTAGGGCTCCAGGCCGGCGGCCAGCGCGGTGGCGGCGCGCAGCCGCGCGGCCAGCTCCGGGTCGGCGCCGCCGTCGGCCAGCGCGCTGAGCTCGGCCAGCTCGTGGGCGAGGATCGTCGACGGCGTCACCGGCCGCGCGGCCGTCACCGCTACGCCCCGGAGACCATGTCGACGCCGTCGCCGCCGCGGGGGTGGGCGCGGCAGGTCTCGCGGTGGGCGTGCAGCCCGTCGGTCAGCTCCTCGGGGGTGAGGTCGTTGACGAAGAAGCACTCGCCGATCGGGCGGGGCACCGCGGCCCGCTGCAGCCCGCCACGCGTGCGCACGATCGCCTCGGTGGCCGCGAGCAGCAGCTCCGGGGTCAGGTACGGGCTGTCGATCGCCAGGCCGAGGCGGCTCATCAGGCCCAGCACGCGGTCCCGCTCGCCGGTGGTGAGGTACCCGCGGCGCTGCGCCAGCGTCGCCGAGAGCGCCATGTCGATGCTGATGGCGTGCCCGTGGAACATCGGGCGCTCGGGGGCCAGCTCCAGGGTGGGGCTCCAGGTGTGGCCGTAGGCGATCACCCGGTCGAGGTCCAGCTCGTGCAGGTTCGGCACCTCCAGCGCGAGCATGGTGTCGATCGCGTCGTAGGTGAGCTCGTGCGCGATCTGCCGCAGCTCCGGCGTGCCGTCGCGGTGCCCGAAGCGGGTGTGCAGCAGGTCCTCGCCGTACTTCTCCAGCGCGTCGAAGATCGCGGCGTTGCCCACCACCGAGATCTTGATCAGCTCGGCCATGCCGTTGCGGACCTGGTCCTCGGGCAGCGTCGCCAGGAACGAGAAGTCCAGCAGCACCTGCTGCGAGGCGTGGTAGGCGCCCAGACGGTTCTTGCCCTTGCCGTGGTTGACCGCCACCTTGATCGCGACGCTGGCGTCGATGAGCCCGATCAGCGTCGTGGGGATGCGGATGTAGTTCGTGCGGCGCCGGTAGGTGGCGCAGGCCAGGCCGGCGACGTCGGTCGTCAGCCCCCCGCCGACGACGAGCACGGGCTCGTGGCGGACCAGGCCGAACGCGTCGAACGCGTCGACGATCCGCTCCAGGGTGCCCAGCGTCTTGTCCACCTCGCGGATCCGCACCGGGTGCACGGTCAGCGCGATCCCGTGGTGGGCGAAGTAGGCGGTGATCTGCTCGCCGTAGAGCCCGTGCACGGTCTCGTCGACGACCATCAGGCAGCGGCCGAACGGCCGGTAGGCCTGCGCCAGCTCCGGGTTGTCCGGGGAGAAGACCCCGTCCACGTAGGTCAGCTCGAACTCGATCTTCTCGTGGCCCTCGACCTTGAAGGAGCGGTCGGTGGCGGTGTAGGTCGCGTGCACGGTGCCCATTCGGACGTCCTCGTCTTCCGCGGGTGGGTCGGGCGGGTGGGGGTCAGGAGCGGGGCAGGAGGGCGGCGGGGTCGAGCCGGTCGACCACGTCGCGGGCCGCGGAGTAGGAGTGGCCCCCGGTGTTGGCGCCCGGGAACGCGACGCACGGCACCCCGGCCGCGACGGCGGCGGTGACGCCGTCGCCGTTGTCCTCGACGGCCACGCAGTCCTCGCCGCGCTCGCCCAGCGCGCCCAGCGCGTGGGTGTAGGCGGCGGCGTCCGGCTTGGGCGCGTGGACCTGGTCGACGTCGACGACGACGGCGAAGTCCTCGCGCCGCACGTCCGGGCCCAGCGCCGCGAACAGCGCGGTCAGGGTGTCGGCGGCCGTCGTGGTGACCAGGCCCAGGCGCACCCCCTGCGCCCGGGCCGCGGCCACCGTCTCGGCGACGCCCGGGCGGGGGGTGAGCCCCGCCGTGGCCAGGTTCTCGCGGAAGAACGCGGACTTGGAGCGGTGCACGGCGTCGGCGTCGACGTCCTCGCCCCGCGAGCGGGCGTAGGTCGCGATGCGGTTGCGGCCGCCGGACTCGGCGAGCATCGCCCGGTACTCGTCGCGGTCCCACGTCCAGTCCAGACCGTGCGCCCGGAAAGCCTGGTGGAACGATTCGCGCTGGATTTCCGAGGTCTCGGCGAGAGTGCCGATCGAACCGAAGAGAACGGCGGACACGGTATTCCTCCCGGTGCAGGGCATGACGAAAGAAGGCGAACGCTACGATGGGGAAACGCGTTCGCCCGGAGGGCTGTGGACGAACGCCGCGGGACAGGGGCTCGGGGGTCAGGACCCGCCGTCGCCCCGGGGTCCGGACGAGGGGGGAGAGGCACCGTTCAGGTGCGCCACCAGAAGCACTATTTGGACGCTACTGGCCGATCTGTTCAGTAGCAACCGGAAGGGTCACGATTGCCATGGCGCCTCGCGACCCCGCCCTGGACCCCCGCGTCGTCCGCACGCACGACGACGTCCTGCGGGCCGCGCTGGACGTGCTGCTGGAGGAGGGCCCGCACGCGGTCACCCACCAGCGCGTCGCGGACGCCGCCGGCTACTCCAAGGCCACGGTCTACACGCACTGGCGCACCCGGCACGACCTGCTGCGCGACGCGTTCACCCGGCTCGCCCAGGCGCCCCACCACACCCCGACCGGCGACCTGCGCGCCGACCTCGTCGCCGAGCTGACCGCCTTCCGCACCGCGATGGAGGAGCACCGGCTGCACCGGGCGCTCGCCGCGCTCGTCGACCTCACCCCGACGGTGCCGGGCCTCGCCGAGGTCCGCGACGTCGTCGTCACCGAGGGCGAGCAGGTCCTGCGCGGCCTGCTGGAGCCGGTGTTCGAGGGCGCCGAGCGAGAGGCCGCCGTGCGGATGCTCGCCGGCGGCGTCCTCTACGGGGCGCTGCTGCACGGGCGCCTCCCCGACGACGACGCGATCGCCGCCTCGGTGGACGCGGTGCTGCGCTCCCGCCGGGAACCCTGACCCCGCCCCCTTTCCCGGGCAATTCCGTCGGGGCGCGGCACCGCAATTCCGCTGTTACCGTCGATCGGTGGACATCGTCACCCACCGGCCCCTCGGAGCCACCGTCACCGGATTGTCGGTCCGCGACGTCGACGCCGCCCTCGCGCGCCGGCTCGCCGCGCTGCTCGCCGAGCACGGCGTGCTCGTCCTGCCCGGCCAGGACGTCGACGACGCGGCGTTCGTCGCGTTCCTGCGCCGCTTCGGGCCCCTGGCGTTCACCCCCGGCGAGACGCCCGTCGAGGGGTTCGCCGACCTCAACGTCGTGAGCAACGTCGGCCGCACGACGCCGCCGCGCAGTTCCTTCCACGTCGACACCAGCTACGTGCGCCTGCCCCCGGCCTACACCGCGCTGCGGGCGGTGCAGGTCCCGCGGCGGGGCGGCGCGACGCTGTTCACCAACCAGTACCGCGCCGCCGAGACCCTGCCCGCCGACCTGCGCGCCGAGGTCGCCGGGCGCACGATCACCCATGTCGTGACCGGCCTGGACCTCGACGACGACGCGGAGACCTCCGCCGAGCACCCGGTGCTGCGTCCGCACCCGCTGACCGGGCGCACCGCGCTGTACCTGTCGACGCCGCAGCGGTGCGCGGCCGTCAGCGGGATGGAGCCCGGGCGCGCCCGGGAGGTCGTGGCCCGGCTGCTGGCGCACTCCACGGCGGAGGAGAACACCTTCCGGCACGACTGGTCGCCGGGCGACGTGGTCATGTGGGACAACGCCTGCGTGCTGCACCGCGCCGACCACGACGGCGTCGTCGGGGACCGGGTGATGCACCGGGGGATGGTGGCCGCGGTGGCGGCCTGACCGCGCCCGGCCCGACCGCCCCCCGCGGCCCGCCCGCGCGTCGTCGCGACGCGCCGGGTGCCCGGGTGAGCCGGTCACCGACGGGGTACGTCGACGGCGAGCACGCCGACGACGGCCGCGACAGCCGGTGCGGACGGGAAGGAAGGGAACGCCGTGGGGGACCCGGAGCGCCGCGCGCTGCACTGTGACATCACGGGCCCCGCACGCCTCCCGGGCCTGCGCCGCTGGTTGCGGGAGGCCCTGGCCGACCCCGACGGCGACCCCGACGGCGACCCCGACGGCGCCGCCGACGCCGAGCTGGTCTGCACCGAACTCGTGACCAACGCGCTGGAGCACGCCGGCGGCGCGTGCGTCGTCCGGATCGTCGTCGAGGGCGACCGGGTGCGCATCGCGGTCGACGACGACGACGCCCGCGGCGGGCTGACGCCCGGCGCGTCGCGGCTGGGCGGCCACCGCGGCCGCGGGCTGGCCCTCGTCGGCGCGCTGGCGCGCTGGGGCGTCGTCGCGGCGCCCGCCGGCAAGACCGTCTGGGCGGTCCTGCCGCTCGCGCCAGGGTCCGGCGCACCGGCATCCCGGGCGCCGGTGCGCCGCATGGCCGCCGTGTCCGCCGGGTACGCGACCCGCATGACGGTCTCCCCGCCCCTCACCGCCCTGCTGCTCAACTGCACCCTCACCCCGTCGCCCGCGGAGTCGAGCACCCAGCTCATGGGCGACAAGGTCCTCGCCGCGCTGGAGAAGCACGGCGTCAGCGGCAGCAGCGTGCGGCTCGTCGACCTGGACGTGCGGCCCGGGGTCGAGAAGGACATGGGCGAGGGCGACGCGTGGCCCGCCGTGCGGGAGCGGATGCTGGCCGCCGACGTGCTCGTCGTCGCCACGCCGACCTGGGTGGGGCACATGAGCAGCGTCGCGTCGCGGGTCATGGAGCGACTCGACGCCGAGCTGTCCGAGCTCGACGACGAGGGCAGGCCGCTGACGTTCGGCAAGGTCGCGCTCGTCGCCGTCGTCGGCAACGAGGACGGGGCGCACAAGATCACCGCGGACCTGTTCCAGGGGCTGAACGACGTCGGGTTCACCGTCCCCGCGCAGGGCGGGGTGTACTGGAACGGCGAGGCGATGACGACCACCGACTTCAAGGACCTCGACGAGACCCCTGAGGCCGTCGGCACCACCATCGCCACGATGACGACGAACGCGGTGCACCTGGCCTCCCTGCTGCGCGGGGCGCCCTACCCGGCGGCCTGACGGCGCCGGTCGAGCGCCTCGGCCAGCCCGACCGCGGGGTCCTCGCGCACCGGCGCCAGCGCCGTCAGCGTCGGGTGCCCCGCGGCGAGCAGCGCGGTGTCCGTGCCGCTGTCCGCCTCCTCGTCGCTCTCGACCTCCTCGATCCGCCAGCGCTCGCCCTCGGAGGCGTCCACGCGGGTCTGCACGGAGCCGAACGGGGCCAGCGACGCGCTGCGCAGCTCCCGGACCCGGTCCGGGGCGAGGTCGGGGACGTTGAGCGAGAGCACCGTGCCGGCCGGCAGGTCCAGCAGCAGGTCCAGGACGCGGGGCAGCAGCCCGGTGGCGGTGTCCCAGTGCCGGTCCACCCCGTCGTCCGAGTGCAGGGCGACGTCGAGCGACACCGCCAGGGCCCGCACCCCGTGCACGCCCGCGGTGAGCGCCGCGCCGACCGTGCCCGAGTGCAGCACCACCCGCCCCACGTTCGCGCCGTGGTTGATCCCGGAGAGCACCAGGTCGGGCACCGGGTCCAGCCAGCCCCGCACCGCCGCCAGGACGATGTGGGCGGGCGAGGCGGACACCGCGTGCGTGTCCAGGCCGGGCAGGCCGGGCACGCTGACCGGGCGGACCGGTGTCGTGCCGGCGTCGCCCTCGGAGATGATCGACGCGCTCGCGCCGCTGGACTGCTCGGCGGGGGCGGCGACCACGACCTCGTGCCCCAGTTCCGCGGCCGCCCGCGCCAGCGCGGCGATCCCCGGCGCCTCGACACCGTCGTCGTTGGTGACCAGCACCCGCATCAGGAGCGCTCCTTGCCGTCGTCGTCGCAGGGGGTGATCTCGATGCGGTCCGCGATCGCGGCCACCGCCTCCGCGCTGCCGGTGCCGAGGCCGCGGTGCACGACATTGAGCGCCCCGCAGGCGGCGCCCGTGCGCAGCGCCTCGACCGCGGACCCGCCGCGCGCCAGCGTCGCGACCATGCCCGCGGTCATCGAGTCGCCCGCGCCCTTCGGCTCGGCCGTCTGCAGCGGCGGCATGCGCACCGCGAGCACGTCGTCCTCGACCAGCGCCAGCGCCGGGTCCGCCGCCCGGGAGACCACGACCGTCCCCGCCCCGTCGGCCCGCAGCCTGCGCATCGCCGCGACGAGGTCGGCGGGCTCGGCGGAGTCCGCCAGCCCGTCGTCCACCAGCTCCTCGTGGCTCACCTTCACCAGCGCGGGGCCGCCCTCCAGCGCCGCGGCGAGCCGCTCGCCGGACAGGTCCACCGCGACGCGGACGCCGTTGGCCTGCAGGTCCGCGGTGAGCCTGCGGTACAGCCCGGCCGGGACGACGCGGTCGACGTGCGGGCCCGACAGCAACGCCGTGCCGTGCTCGAGGCCGGCGGCCAGCGCGAGCTCGTACAGCGCGTCCTGCTCGTGGCGGTCCTGCGCCCCGCCCGGGGCCTCGGCCACCACCGACCGGTCGCCGTCGCGCCGGTCGTGCACGTAGCCGCCGTTGCGCGAGCGCAGCCGCACCGACCGCAGCTCCACCCCCTCACCGGGGATCAGGTGCGCGAGCACGTCGCCGGTCTCCCCGCCCAGCCCGGCACAGAGCACGACGTGCAGGCCGAGCGAGGCGAGCATCCGGGCCTGCCACACGCCCTGCCCCCCGGCGTGGACGTGGATGTCGGGTTCCCCCGCCCTGTCCTCGATGGTGACGGTCAGCAGCGGGGACGGGGCGAGGACGACGACGGTCTCGGGCACCCGGGGGTCCTACCCGCGCGACGGCCCGTTCATGCCATCACCCGGTACGGGCGAAGGGGCCGGCCCGCGTGTGGCCGGGTCCCCACCGGGTACGTGCCCGTCATGAGCACCCATACCGAGACCCCGGGCGGGCCGGGACCCGCCACCCGGCCCCCCGCCGCGGACCCCGCCGACCTCTCCACCGGTGAGCTGGTGTCGCGGCTGTCGAGCCAGGTCACCGAGCTCGTCCGGGGGGAGGTGGAGCTGGCCCGCACGGAGCTGGCCGAGAAGGGCAAGCGCGCCGGCACCGGCGCCGGCCTGGCCGGCGCGGGCGGCGTCGTGGCCCTCTACGGCGTCGGTGCTCTCGTCGCGGCCGCGATCGCCGGGCTCTCGCTGGTCCTGGACGTGTGGCTGGCCGCGCTCGTCGTCGCCGTCGTGCTGCTGGCCGTGGGCGGGGTGCTGGCGCTGGCCGGGCGGTCGCAGATCCGCCGCGCCGTGCCGCCGGTGCCCGAGCGCGCGGTCGAGGGCGTGTCCCGCGACGTCGAGACCGTGAAGGGGGCGGTGCGGCGATGAGCACGACACCCGAGCAGGTCCCCGCGACCCCCGGGGACCAGGCGGCGAACGGGCGGAGCCCCGAGGTCCGGCGCGCCGATCTCGACGGGCTGCGCGAGGACCTCGGCGACACCGTGGACGCGCTGGCCCGCCGCCTCGACGTGCCCGCCCGCGTGCAGGCCCGGCGCGAGGAGGTGACGGCCCAGGCCAAGGAGCAGTTGCACCGCGCCCAGGAGGTGCTGGAGGAGAAGGCGCCCCCGGTCGGCCGGGCCGTGCGCGAGCAGCCCGGCGCCGTCACCGCGGCCGTGGCGGCCGTGCTCGCCGCCGTGCTGCTGGTCTCCCGGATCCGCCGCAGGCGGGCGTCGTGAGCGCCGGGCGGGTGCGCCGCGCCGCGGCCGGCGTGCTGGCCGCGACCGCGCTCGTGCTGACGGGCGCGGGGGCGTGCGACGACGGCGGCCCCGGCGTCCCCCCGGAGGGCGAGCAGGGCGACGGCTTCGGCAGCGGCACCGAGCAGGACCCCGAGGACACCGAGGGGGAGGGCGGGGGCGGCGACGAGGTCGGCGGGGGCGGCTGAGCCCCGGCCGACCCCCCGGTGCGAACGGTCACGCCCCGGTGCACGGACGTCGTGCACCGGGGCGTGACGTGTCGTCGGGACCGCGTCGTCAGCCGCTCGCGACGGCGGCCGTCCGCGGCGGGGCCGGCTCCAGGGGGCGGCGGAGCGCGCTGCGGCCCTCGGCCCAGCGGCGGCGCAGCAGCGCGTCGGTGCGGTCGGCGAGCACCCCGCTCGCGTCGATGCCGAACACCACGTCCGCGGCCAGCGCCGGCTCGGCCGCGACGAGCGGGGCGAGCACGCCCCGGCGCACCACCTGCTCGTGCACGGCGTCGGCCTCCACGTGCTCGTCGTAGAAGCGGGCCGCCGCCTGGGGCAGGTCGAGGCGCCGCATCGCACGCGCCAGCCGGTCCGACCCGGGTGAGGACGTCAGCTCGACGGCCGCGAACTGCCCGACCAGCGACCCCCGCAGGTCGCGGTGCAGCCCGCACAGCGACATGAAGTTGACCTCCGCGAGCGTCTCCGCGGGCGCGGCGTCGAGGTAGGCGCCGTAGCAGGCGTCGAGCCCGAGGGCGCGCATCATGTCGGCGAACAGCTCGGCGTGCATGCGGGTCCCGTCGCCCGCGCCGTACTCGTCGTGCTCCACCCCGACCAGCGCGGACTTCGCGGCGCCGTCGAGCCGGGCGATCACCCAGGCCTGCGGGTCGCCCTCCTTGAGGTGGTAGAGCGAGCGCTGCGCGACGTACTCACGCACCTGCCACACCTCGCCGGAGCGGCGCAGGTGGTGCGACACCCCCTCGCCGTCGACGGGCTCCACGAGCAGCCGCGCGATCGTCGTGTCGAGGTCGGCGGGGGGCGGGGTGACGGCGCGCACGGCGGCCAGGAAGGACTCCTCCATGGCTGCGCGCAGGCGGAGCAGGTCCGGGTCCCACTCCCACGCCCCGGAGACGCCGTCGAAGCCCCGGTAGTGCAGCTCGTAGCAGCAGTACAGGGCGAGCTGCAGGTCGTCGCCGAACGGGTCGGCGTCCCGGACGACCTCCGGCGTCACGTCGGCGACGGCGGCCGCCGGGTCGGCGGGACCCGCGCGCAGGGCGTCGAGCACGGCCGTCGAGAGCGGGCCACGGGCCGCGGGCAGGGCGGGGCCGGTCACCGCGCCCCCTCGCCGGGGCGCCCGTCGTCGCCGGCGCGCACCCGCGTGCGGTGGCTCGTGTCGCAGAACGGGGCGCGGCGGCTGCGCCGGCACACGCACAGGGCGGAGACCGGCCGGTCGGACCGGACGCGCCGCCCGTCGGGGAGCTCCACGACGACCGGGCCGCGCACCAGCAGCGGCCCGCCGTCGACGAACACCAGGTCCGGGGTCTCGTCGGTGGGGCTGGTCACCGGGCGCCCCCGATCACGACGAGCTCCTCGAGCCGCTCGCCCGCCGCGACCAGCCCGCGCGATTCCAGCATCGCGGCGCGGGCGCGCAGGACCGGCCCGAACGGGACGGTCGCGCGGGCGAGCACGCCGGCGTCGAACCCGGCGGCGGCCAGCGCGTCGAGGGTGGGCGTCACCCCGCACAGCGCGGAGTGCACGAGCAGCACGTGCCCGCCCTCGGCGACGGCGTCCGCGGCGCCCGCGCAGATCCGGTCGAGCACCGCCCGGCCGTCCGGGCCGCCGTCCCAGCTGCGGGCGATGCGGTGCCGGGGGAGCGCCGTGCCGGCCGAGGGGACGTAGGGCGGGTTCGCGACCACGAGGCCGAACCGGCGCCCGGCGACCGGGGCGAACAGGTCGCCGCGGTGCACGGTCAGCGGGACCCCGTGCAGGCGGGCGTTGAGCCGGGCCGCCCCGACCGCGCGCCACGACAGGTCCACCGCCGTGACCGACGCCGCGCCGGCCCTCCCCGCCGCGAGCGCGACGGCGCCGGTCCCCGTGCCGACGTCGAGGACGTCACGGCCGACGGCGTAGCCGCCGCGCACGACGGCGTCGACGAGGACCTGCGTATCGCTGGCGGCCCGGTAGATCCCGGGCGGGCGCATCAACATCACGCTGACGGGTGCCCGCAGGGGCCGCCGCCAAACTCCTCGTGCCCGGGAGTGTGACCGATCACCGCACGTCGCGGCGGCCGTAGGTCCACGCACCTGCCGCGGCGAGCAGGGCGCCCGCGAGCAGCATGACCGCACCGCCTACCAGGTCGGGCGCCTCGACGGGCACGGCGGCGAGGTGGTCGAACGGGGACAGCGCGCCCACCCAGGCGGGTGCCCCGGCGCTGTCCGCGACGACGTCCAGCACGAACCCGCCCGCCGCGGGCAGCATCCCGATCGCGACGACGTGCCCCGGGAGGCGGCCCAGCGCGAGCAGGGCCGCCCCGAGGCCGAGCGCGGCGACCGGCAGGGAGTTCAGGGCGCCCGCCAGGGCCGCGCCGAGGCCCAGCGGGGCGCCGGCGGCGGCGGTGCCCGCCCAGGTCGCGAGCGCGGCGGCGACGGTGAGCACCACGGCCCCCGCTGCGGTGACGCCGGCCTCGGCGACCAGCAGGCGGCGGCGGGTCACCGGGGCGGCCAGCAGCAGGTCCAGGTGCCGCGACGACTCCGCCCGGGCCAGTGCCGCGATCCGCGCGGCGACGAAGCCGCCGACCGGCACGGCCAACAGCGTGAACAGCGTCGCGGCGTACCCGCCCACCGACCCGAGCTCCGCGAACCCGGCCGCGGCGGCGAGGTCGGCGAAGCGCGGGTTGTCGGCCAGGAACGTCGTCATCGACTCCGCGACCAGCCCGATGAGCAGGAAGAACGCCGCCACCCCCAGCGCCCAGGCCGACAGCGGCCCGCGCAGCCTGCGCACCGCGAACGCCGGGACCGAGCCCAGCAACCGGGTCCGCGCGGGCCGCGGGCGCGCCGCCCCGACCGGCGCGCCGTGCAGGTCGCGCCGGTTCGCCGCCACCACGGCGACGGCGAGCAGGGCGGCCGCGGCCACGGCCAGGACCAGCAGCGGGGCGGCCCGGTCGGCGTCGAAGGGGCGGACGAGGGCGGCGAGCCCGAACGGCGAGACCCAGCGCAGCCACTCCAGGGTCGCCACCCCGTCGGCCACCATCCGGGCCAGGAGTCCGGCGAGCAGCACGGCGACGGCCGCGCCCGCCGCACCGCCGCGGTCGGGCAGCACCTGCGCGGCGACGCCGCCGACCCCCGCGGCGACGGCCCCGACCAGCGCCAGCGACACCCCGTGCAGGACGGCGCCCGCGGGCGTCGCGCCGGTGGCGAGCAGCGCCGCGGTGACCGCGCCGCCGACCGCGGCGACCGCGCCGACCAGCACGGCCAGGTGCCCGGCCACGACGGCGCCCGCGGGGACCCGTCCGGCCAGGAGCAGGTCCCACCGGCCCGCGTCCTCCTCGCCGCGCAGGATCCGGGTCGCGGTCAGTGCGGCCCAGACCGCGACGAGCACCGCGAGCACGCTGCCGGTGCGCCACACGGTGAACCCGCCGGCGTCATCGAGCGCGACGGGCTCGCCGAACAGCGTGCGCACGGCGGGATTGGTGGCCAGCGCGGCCAGCGCGGCGGCCCCGCCGGGCGCCGTGCCGATCACCTCGTCGTAGGTGGCGACGACGACGGCCGACATGCCGGCCGCGACGACGAGCACGACCGAGGCCCCGCGGCCGACCAGCCGCAGGGCCAGGCGGGCGACCGCCCGGCCCGGTCGGAGCGGGAGCGGGGGCCGCACGGCGTCGGTGGCCCGGTCGAGGACGGTCATCGCCCGGCCCCGTCGTAGAGGCCGAGGAAGATCTCCTCCAGCGTCGGCTCGCGCAGCCGCAGCGAGGTGACCTCCGCGGCCGCGAGGGCCCGCAGCGCCGGGGCCGGCGGCCCGACCAGGGCGAAGCGGACCCGCCCGCCGTCCACCTCGAGCGCCGACACCCCGGCGACCCCGGACAGGTCGGGGACCGGTCCGCGGACGACGGCCACGACCTCGGTGCGGTGCAGCTCCCGCAGGTCGGGGACGTCGGCGACCTCCACCAGGCGCCCGGCGCGCAGGATCGCGACCCGGTCGCACACCGCCTCGACCTCGGCGAGCTGGTGCGAGCTGAGGAACACGGTGCGCCCGCGGTCGCGCGCCTCGGCGACGGCGCGGCGGAACTCCCGCTCCATGAGCGGGTCGAGACCGCTGGTCGGCTCGTCCAGGACGAGCACGGGCGCGCGGCTGGCGAACGCCGCGACGAGCGCGACCTTCTGCCGGTTGCCGGTGGAGTAGGCGCGGCCCGGCTTGGTGGGGTCCAGCTCGAAGCGCTCGACGAGCTCGGCGCGGTGCGCGAGGTCGGTGCCCGGCCCGATCCGGGCGAGCAGGTCCAGCGTCTCGGCCCCGGTCAGCCCCGGCCACAGCGCGACGTCGGCCGGGACGTGCGCCAGGTGCGCGTGCGCCGCGGCGACGTCGCCCGCCGGGGTGCCGAGCACCCACGCCCGGCCCGAGGTGGGGCGGGCCATGCCGAGCAGCAGCCGGATGGTGGTGGACTTGCCCGCGCCGTTGGGGCCGAGGAAGCCGAAGACCTGACCGGCCGGGACCTCCAGGTCGAGGGAGTCCAGCGCGAGCACGCGGGGGTAGCGCTTGGTGAGCCGTTCCGTGCGCAGGGCGGGGACGGTGGGCGCGGTGGGCACGGCGGCCTCCTGGGGACGCTGGTCATCGACGTGCCGACCAGGCTTCCCGGCGCTCCTGCGGAGGGACTGTACGCCCTGCGCGGCCCCCTGACCACGGGATGCGCCCGGGTGGCCGATGCCGTGACCGGGCGCGGGGGCGGGGTCCTTCCTAGGGGCGCTCCCAGCGCATCCAGGGGCGCCGGCCGCTGTGGTAGAGCCGCTCCAGGTGGGCGCGCTCCTTGGCGGTGTCGGCCGGTTGCCAGAACCCCGTGTGCCGGTGGGCGAGGAGCCGTCCGTCCGTCGCGAGCTTCGCGTAGGCGTCCTCGACGAGGTCCCCGTTCTCGGGGATCATGTCGATGATCTCCGGGCGGAGCACGAAGTACCCGCCGTTCTCCCAGATCGGCATGTCCCGCAGGCTGGAGACCGACGTGATCCGGTCGTCGGCACCGAGCCCGACGCAGTGGAAGGCGGCCTGCGGGGGCACGGCGAGCAGCGCGGCGACGGCGTCGGACCGGCGGAACCGGGCGACCATCTCGTCGAGCGGGGCGTCGGTGAGCACGTCGGCGTAATTCGCGAGGAAGATCTCCTCGTCGGCCACGTGGGACCGTACGCGGCGCAGCCGCTCGCCGATGGGGGAGTCGAGGCCGGTGTGGACGAACGTGATCGTCCAGTCCCCGATGTCCGATCCGAGCAGCTCGACGGCGTCGCCGCGCAGCACGAAGTCGTTCGACGCCGTCTCGGAGTAGTGGAGGAAGAAGTCCTTGATGTGCTCGGCGCCGTAGCCCAGGCACAGCACGAAGTCGGTGTGCCCGAAGTGCGCGTAGTAGCGCATGACGTGCCAGACGAGCGGCCGCGGGCCGACGCCGTGCATGGGTTTGGGCAGGTCGGTGGCCCCGTCGCGCATCCGGGTGCCGTAGCCGCCGCAGAACAGGACGACCTTCATGCGCCCCGTCCCGGGAGCCGGGTCGGCAGGCGGGGTACGTGCACCATGGTCACTCTCCGAAGACCGGGACCCGCGGGTCGTTCCGTCGAGCCCGCCCGGGCAACTCTACCCTCACGTAAGAGTTGACTAGGGCCGGCGAGCGGAGACGGTCATCACGGGGCCGCCTCTACCGGCGGCGTGTTGCGGGTCGACCGGCGGCCCGTGCGCGCGGGACGCCGCGACGGGGCCGGGTCGGCGGAGGTGCCGGTTTCCCGCCGGGTGCGGTGCTGTGCCGTCCGGTGCAGCGGGGGCTCCCCAGCTGTCGCGCTGACCGGTCACCTGTCCCGGGTCGTCACCGGCCTCCGCCGACCGCCCTGCGTGCCTGTCTACCGGCTCGGGGCGTTCCCGGACACGGGTCGACGGGCTTCGTCAGGTGGTCGTCAGGCGGGCGTGGCCGTCAGGAGATCGTCAGGTGCACCGCCGGGGACCGCGACCACGATGGCGGGGATGACCGAGGAGCACAGCGACAGCGCCGACATCGATCCCTTCGAGCGGTCCGAGTCCGAGGTCCGCAGCTACTGCCGCAACTGGCCGGTGGTGTTCGACACCGCCTCCGGCAGCCGGCTGGTCGACGTCCACGGGCGCCGCTACCTGGACTTCTTCGCCGGCGCGGGGGCGCTGAACTACGGGCACAACCCGCCCGCGCTCAAGGCGCCGCTGCTGGAGTACCTCGCCCGGGACGGGATCACCCACGGCCTGGACATGCACACGACGGCCAAGGCGCGCTTCCTCACGACCTTCCGCGACCTGGTGCTCGAACCCCGCGGGCTGGACTACCGCGTGCAGTTCCCCGGCCCGACCGGGACGAACGCCGTGGAGTCCGCGCTCAAGCTGGCGCGCAAGGTCACCGGGCGCGGGTCCGTCGTGAACTTCACCAACGCCTTCCACGGCATGACGCTGGGCGCGCTGGCGGTCACCGGCAACTCGATGAAGCGCGCGGGCGCCGGGGTCCCGCTCGTCCACACCACGCCGATGCCCTTCGACGACTACTTCGACGGCGCCGTGCCGGACTTCCTGTGGTTCGAGCGCGTGCTCGGCGACAGCGGCTCCTCCCTCGACGAGCCGGCCGCGGTCATCGTGGAGACGGTGCAGGGCGAGGGTGGGCTCAACCCCGCCCGGGTGGAGTGGCTGCAGGGGCTCGCCGAGCTGTGCCGCCGGCACGGCATGCTGCTGATCGTCGACGACGTGCAGATGGGGGTGGGCCGGACCGGGCCGTTCTTCTCCTTCGAGATCGCCGGCATCGAGCCCGACATCGTCTGCCTGTCCAAGTCCCTCTCCGGCTACGGCCTCCCGATGGCGCTGGTCCTCATCAAGCCCGAGCACGACGTGTGGGAGCCGGGCGAGCACAACGGCACCTTCCGCGGGCACAACCCGGCGTTCGTGACCGCGACGGCCGCGCTCAGCGAGTGGTGGAGCGACGACGTGCTGGAGAAGGCGACCGTGGAGAAGGGCGAGCGGGTGGCCGACGAGCTGGCCCGGATCGCCGCCGACACCCCCGGGGCCGGGATGGTCGTGAAGGGCCGCGGGCTGGCCCGCGGGCTGCGCTGCGATCGGCCGGAGTTCGCCGCGGCCGTGTGCGCCGCCGCGTTCGACCGCGGGCTGCTCATGGAGACCGCGGGCCCGGCGGGCGAGGTCGTGAAGCTGCTCCCGCCGCTGACGGTGGGCGACGACGAGCTCGACGAGGGACTGGCCCTGCTCGGGGCGTCGGTGCGTGCGGTGCGGGAGCGCGTGGTCCCCTGACCCCGGGCGGCCGTCGTCAGGTGATCGCACGGCGGCCCGCGGGGGACGGCCGGGGCCGCCGGGTGGTCCGACGTGCTGGTCGGCGTGTCCAGCCCGGTCGCCACCGGCGCCGTGGTCGTGGCCCTCACCTCACGACGCCGTGACCCCCGGCCCCGCGTGCGCGCCGCCGCCGTGCACGCCCGGCGACCCTGCCCGGCGGGACGCGGGTCAGGCGCCGATCCGCCCGGCCAGCGTCGCCCGGCCGGGCCCGGACAGGTCGGCGGTGACGCCCCGGCGCCCGGCCATCGCCATGAGCAGGGCCTCGGCGGGCCCCTCGACGGCCGGGCCCCGCCCGGCGGTCCAGCCCACGTCGGTGGCGACGAGGGTGAGCCCGCGGATGCGCCGCGCGGCGCCGACCGGGGGAGCGGTGCGGGCGAAGGGCAGCGCGCAGCGCAGCCGGTCGGCGGGAACGGTGCGGGGCACGTCCAGCGCGCGGCGGATGTCCTGGTGGTGGACGAGGGCGTCGGTCAGCCCGATCCGCCCGCCGAAGCCCGCGGTCAGCCCGCGCGGGCGGAGGTGGGCGCGGGCGAGGGCGAGCAGGTCGTCGGTGCCGTGCCCGGCGAGGGCGGCCACCCCGACGGCGTTGACCCGGTCCGGGAGCAGCCCGCCGCGGACGAAGCGGCCCACCAGCCCGCCGACGCCGAGGTCCTCGTAGCTGAAGACGTGCGCGACCACGTCGCGGACCCGCCAGCCCGCGCACAGCGAGGGGGCCTCCCACTGCGCCGGGGTGAGCGTGGCGAGCAGGTCGACGAGATCGGCCCGCTCGTCGGTGGCCAGGCGCAGGGCGTCCACGCTCACGCCTGCGCGGCGACGGTCGCGGCGAAGGCGGCGAGCAGTGCGGTCCATCCGCCGCCGCCGCGGATCGCGTCGTTGATGGTGCCGCCGCCGTCGAGCCGGTCGAAGCGGGAGTGCTCGACGTCGACGACGGTCTCCGCGGGGCCACTCGCGGTGAACCGGACCTCGATCTCGCTGGCGTGGTCGGGATCGGGGTCGAACCGCCAGGCGCCGTTGATCTGCCAGGTGAACACGAGCCGGTGCGGCGGCTCCCAGTGCAGGACGCGCCCCCAGTCGCACTCGGTGCCGTCGACGCCGCGCTCGTACCAGCGCCCGCCCACCCGCGGCTCCAGCACCACCTCGGCGACCTCGGCCTCCCCGATGTGGTACTGGTGCGGCCACCAGGAGTCGATCGAGCCGGTGAACACGCGGAAGGCCTGCTCGACGGGCACGGCGACGGTCAGCGTGCCGGTGATCGGGGGGATCGGCGCGGTCGAGGTCATGGGTTCTCCGGTCCGTCGGTGGGGTCGCTCTCGGCGAGCTTCTGGAAGCCGGTCAGGGCGTCGTTCCACACCCCGTCGAGCCAGACGCGCAGGGCGGTGACGCCCTCGGGATCGAGCTGGTGGATCCGGCGGGTGCCCTCGGCGCGACTGACGACCAGCCCACCGTCCCTGAGCACCCGCAGGTGCTGCGAGACCGCGGGCCGGCTGATCGGCAGCTGGTCGGCGAGCTCCTGCACCGAGCACGGCCGGCGTGCGAGCAGCTCGACGATGGCGCGGCGGGTCGGGTCGCCGAGCAGGCCCAGCATCCCCACTCCGTAAGTCGCCACGAACGGTAAGCCTAGGCGCACGAATGCCGCCGGGGCAAGCGGTCCCCGTCACGGGCGGGGCGTGCCGGGTCAGCCCGGCCGGGGTGTCGCGCGGCGCCCGCCGCCGCGGGCGAGGCGGCGGGCCTGCCCGGCGTGCACGTCGGCCACCCACTCCCAGCCCGGCCTGGCCGCCGGGCCGATCCGCGGGTCGTCGGGGTCGTCGCCGTCGCGCAGGGCGTGCACGTACGCGCGGTCGAGCGCGATCCGGGCCCGGACCTCACCCGCCCCGCCGACCGACCCGTGCCCGGGGACGACGACGTCGACGTCGCCCGCCACGCCCTCCAGCAGCCGCAGCGCCGCGAGGTAGTCCTCCACCGGGTCGTTGTCGTCGCGCTCGTCGTCGAGCATCGGGACGAGGACGTCCGAGAGCATGTCGCCGGCGACGAGGACCCCGCTGTCCTCGACCACCAGGGCCGCGTGGCCCGGGGCATGCCCCTGGTGCTCGACGACCCGGACCGGGGGTCCGTCCCACGGGATCCGGGCGGTTCCGGCGGGCAGGCCGGTGACGAGGCCGAACAGGTCCAGCGGGACCTCCCCGGCGATCTCCGGTGGGAGCCCCTCGGCGACCCGGGCCCGCCAGTCCGCGCCCGACCGCAGGTCCCGCAGCGCGGCGGCGCAGCGGGCGGTTCCGTAGCGCGGGGCGTCGCCGAGCCCGGCGTGCCACAGCGCGTGGTCCCAGTCCGGGTGCGTCGCGAATCCCGCGACGACCGGCCGGCCCAGCGCGCGGAGGTCGCCCGCGAGGCAGGCCATCTCGCCACCGGTCAGGCCGGGGTCGACGACCAGCGCGCCCGCCCCGCCCAGCACGACGACGGCGTTGTTCTCCAGGAGCTCGCTCCGGTGGGTCAGCACACAGTCCGCGACCTGCGTCAGCATGGTCGTCCTCCTTCTCCGCGCGGCACCGCCCGCACGGCGGCGCCCGTCCCGGGTGGGACCGGGCGGGCCGCCGGAACTCATCTGTCGGTCGCCCGGTCGCCGGCGCGAGCCGGGCCGGACGGGGTCACCCGGTGAGCGCGGACCCGCCGGCCTCGTGGTCGGGCCGGCTCCGTTCCCCGGCGGGGACGGCCAGCATCGGTCGCACGGTCGCGACGACCAGCCGGCCGGCGTCGGCGGTCGGGACCCGGCCCGCGCGGGTCTCCACGGCCGCGCCGTGCAGGACCTGGTGGATCACCCCGACGAGCCAGCCGAGCGGCAGGTCGGTGCGGAACACGCCCTGCTCCTGGCCGCGGCGCAGCAGGTCCTCCACCCGCCTGGAGGGGTGGGCGTGCAGTTCCTGGAGCCGGGTGGTCGGGAGGGTGGTGCTGGCGGCGGTGACCAGCGCGCTCGACTCGGCGACCAGTGACCAGCTGGTCTCGAGCAGCCGGGTCAGGGCGTGCCGGGCGTCCCCGGTCAGGTCGATCGCCGACAGGGTCTCCTCGCCGTCCCGCACCGCCTCGATCACGGCGGCCTCGACCAGGGCGGCCCGGCTGGGGAAGTGGCCGTAGACGGTCATCCGCCCGAGCCCGGCGGCCCTGGCGATGTCGTCGACGGTCGCCTCGGGATCGGCGCTCAAGGTCCGGCGCGCCGCGGTGACGATGCGGGCGACGTTGCGCCGCGCGTCCGCGCGCAGGCGGGGCTCCGGGGCTGGGTGCCGTGGCAGGGCCCCGCCACGCGCGTCGACGTCGCGCTGGTCGCCGCCATCCTGGGCGTCGTCGCGCTCGGCGTCGTGACCAGGCCGCTCACGCCGTTCCTGCTCGCCGAGCACCCGGTCCTGCTGGGCCTGCTCACCGGCGACCTGGTGGCCGTCGGCGCCGGTGCCGCGTTCGCGCGCATCGGTGAGGCGCCGCTGTGGCTCGTCGTCGTGGCCGGCGCCGTCGGCATGGTCAAGTTCGACTGGCTGACCTGGTGGGCCGGGCGGCAGTGGGGCGCGCGGATCATCCGGATGTTCACCGCGGGCGACCGGGCGCAGCGCCTCGCCGCCCGCGCGACGCACCGGGGGGCGCCGTGGGTCCTGCGGCTCGCCGTCGTGGCGGCCGTGCTGCCCGGCGTCCCGACCGCGGTGGTGTACGCCGTGGCGGGCTGGGCCGGGATGCGGCTGCTGACGTTCCTGCTGCTGGACCTGCTCGGCGCCGCGCTGATCACCGCGCTGGTCGCCGGGCTCGGCTACGGCCTCGGGCAGCGGGCCGTCGACGTCGTGCTGGTGATCGACCGCTACGCCTCGGCCGTGAGCCTGTCGCTGATCGGCGCCATGCTCCTGGTCCCCCTGCTCAGACGGTGGATCACCCGATCCCGCCGTCCCACCGCCCCCCGGGAGACGACACCCGTGACCACCCCGCCCGACGTCCGGGTCCGCGCGGCCGGCCCGGCCGACGCCGACATCGTCCGGCTCCTCGTCGGCGAGATGGCCGCCCACCAGGACCAGGCCGAGCACGTCACGTCCACGGCCGAGCGCTGGCGTGAGCTGCTCGCCCGCGACGAGGTGACCGTCCTGCTCGCCGAGCACGACGGCGGGCCGGTCGGCTACGTCTCCGCGGTGCGCAGGCTGCACCTGTGGAGCGGTGACGACGTGCTGGCCCTGGACGACCTCTACGTGCGCGACCACGCCCGCGACCTCGGCATCGGGCGGGCACTGATGCACGAGCTGGCCCGGCGGAACGCCGCCGCGCGGCTGACCATCACGTGGGGCGTGCAGCCGGACAACCACGACGCCCTCCGGTTCTACCGGCGGCTCGGCGCCACCCTGCGCGAGAAGGTCGTGGCCGCCTGGCCGGTGGACGCGCAGGCGGGCAGCTCCGGCCGGGGCGCGCCCGACCGGAGCCGACCGTGACGGTCCGGCGGGTCGAGGAGATCCCGGGTCCGGGGCGGTCAGGAGGCCCGGACCGCGCTGCGGGCGGGCCCGCCGCTGCGGCGTCGGCGCCGTTCGTCCAGCGCGACGAACACGACCATGCCGATGTTGACGGCGACGAGGATCAGCAGGGACGCGTCGCCGGTGTCGGTGGCGCGGTCGAGGGTGGTGGTCCCCCCGCCGGAGAAGACGTTGCCGATCACGCCGACCAGGACGTTGTTGACGACGTGGAAGGCGATCGGTGCCTCCATGCCGCCGCTGATGATCGCCATCAGCCCGGTGCTGACCGCCACGACGACGAAGTAGCCGCCGAGCCACGGGTCGGTCGAGCCGTGGACCGCGGCGAACCCCAGTGCGGACACGACGAGCCCGACGGCCAGGGCCGGGCGCACCGGGCGCACCCAGCTCGCGGCGGCCGGCATCAGGACGCTGCGGTAGACGAGCTCCTCGCCCGCGGCCTGCAGGGGAGTGGTGAGCAGGGTGACCGCCAGCAGGGCGACCGTGGTGCCGCTGATCGCGAAGCTCGTCCAGCCGGTGGACCCCGGCGCGACCACGCCGACGACGGTGGCTCCGGCGCCCACCAGCAGCGTCGCGCCGATGGCGTAGCGGACCAGGCGGTGCCGGTCGAAGGCCCGCTGCCAGCTGAACAGGGCGCGCCACGGCACCCGGGCCATCCGGACCAGCAGCAGGACCGCCACCAGCCCGGTCGCGGCGGTCGCGAGGTTGACGGCCAGCGACTTCAGCGGCGTGAGCTCCGGGGACAGCGGGTCGTCGCTGCCCTCGACGACGCCGACGAGCTGGTAGGCCAGCACCTGGAGCACCACGAGGACCACCGGCGTCGCCAGCACGAGGACGAGCGGCTTCCACCAGCTCATCCGCAGGTGGGCGCCGAAGGGCCGGGTGGGGTCGAGCGCCGTGGGACGAAGCGGGTCGGACGGCCCGGGACCGGTGCTCATCCGGTCACCGCGGTGAGCAGGGCCCAGGCCGCCGCGGTGGCCAGCGTGGTCCACAGCACGATCGCCACGGCCTGCCAGAGCAGGACCCGGCCGCGGGGTGTCCCGGCGGCGACGAGCATGGCGGAGGTGAACTGGGTCGGGATCGCCAGCGGCCCGAGGACGCTCGCGCCCGGCACCCCGAAGCGGACCACCCAGCGGCGGAAGCGGCGGCGCCCCTTGGACTCCGGCTCGGCGGGCGGCTCGGCCAGGGGTGCCCGCCCGGCCATCGCCATGGTGCGGGCCCGCGAGCTGAGGAGCACCACGGCGAGCACGGACAGGAAGTTCCCCGTCGCGGCGGCGAGACCGGCGACGACGGGGTGGATCCCGCCGACGACGCCGATGGCCCCGGCCCCCTCGCCCTCGAGGAACGGGACCGCGCCGGCGAGCACGACGATCACCGGTTGGACGATCTCGGGGACCTGGGCCACGAGATCCTGGAAGAGACGGACGGGTCCGTCCACGGCGTTCACGATGGGCTCCTCGGACTGCGCTTCGGTGGGTCGGTGGTGCCCCCGACGCCGCGGGCGTCCCCCGCCGCGCGGGGGTACCGGTCCACCGTGCGCTGTGCCGTTACGGCACCCTCAAGCTCGCGACGGGTGCTGCCGCTGTGATCCTCGTCGCGAGGTGCCGCGAGGCGGGTCAGGCCCGCTGGGAGACGAGGTCGTCGAGGGCCAGGCGGACGCCCGCGACGCCGATGTTGCCGCCGGCGCGCTGGATGTCGAGGTAGGCGACCTCGCCCGCGGCGACCGCCGGGACGGCCCGCCACAGCGGGTCCTCCGCACGGGCGGCGAACAGGCGGTCGTTCTCGGCCGAGCCGCCGTAGCGGAGCCCGATCACGAACTCGGCGTCGGCCAGCACGGACGGCAGCAGCTCGACGCTGATCTCGGTGAACGTGCCGCGCCCGACGGCCGTGCCGTCGATCGTCGTGGGCACGACGGTCGCGCCGAGCAGCTCGGCGAACTCGCCGACGTTCGTGCCCGGCGCCGCCACGGAGACGACCGGACCCGGCTCGTAGTTGCCCAGGTTGACCACGGCCACGCGTCGCCCGGCCAGGCCGATCGCGTCCCGGGCGCCCGCCAGCGCGTCGCGCAGCTCCTGCTCGACGGACGCGGCGCGGGCTTCCCGCCCGAGCAGCCCGCCGAGCCAGCGGACCGGTTCGAGCAGGCCGCTCGGAGCGCGCGGGTAGACGATCGTCGGTGCGATGGCCTCCAGGCGCTCGACCGGGATCTCCTGGTAGTCCGTCGCGTGGAAGATCAGGTCGGGGGCCAGGGCCGCCACCCGTTCCAGATCGGCCTCGCCGGTCGCGCCGACCCGCTCCATGCCGTCCGCCCCGCCGTCGAGGGTCTCGGCGAACGCGCCGCCCGGGTTCGTGGGGTTGGTCGTGGCGCCGACGGGGACGATGCCGAGGGCGACCAGGTCGGTGATGACGCGGTTGGGGTCCAGCGCGACGATGCGCCGCGGGTCGGCGGGGATGTCGACGGTGCGCCCGGACAGGTCGGTGACGGTCCGGGTGGCGGCGGGGCCCGGACCCGCGGGCGGGGTGCCGCAGGCGGTGAGCAGGCCGCCCGCGGCGAGCAGGGCCAGGAACTCGCGGCGGGTGGCGTTCTCGGTCGGCGGCGGGGCGAGACGGGCGGGCACGGCGGCTCCTGCATGGTCGTCGGGACGATTCGGACCCCGCGCGGGTCGCTAAGGTATACCTCACCTAACTCGTGCGGTCCACTGTCGCGTCGAGCACGGGATGGCGACCCCCGGGGCAGGAAGGCGCGCGGCGTCCTCACCCGGTGCTGCCGGACCCCGGGTCCGGCAGCACCGTCGAGCTGCTCGGAGTCGGAGAGCAACGAGGTCGACCGGGCGTCCAGCTGCGGGAGCCGCGGGTCCCGGTCGTCATCGCGTCGACCTCGTGGTGGTCGCCCCGTGGTCGCCGGGCCGACCGGATTCGAGGCGGCGTTCCCAGTTCCAGCGTCGTTCTTCGGCGATCCGGCGCCACGCCCGTGACCGGGCTTCCAGGTCGATCCGGATCCCGACGACCGCGCCGGTGAGAACGGCGGCGACCAGCAGGGCCACGGTGCTGCTCATGTCTGCCTCGGGTGGGGGAGTGGCGCGGACGGGCCGACCCGGTCCCCGGCGACCCGTGCCGGCGTGATCGTGGTCGTGATCATTGCTGTGCTCCTTCCGGAACGGACGTCGGAGTCGGGCGGGCCGCCAGCACAGGGCGGCGTGCCGGATCCGTGAGGTCCGCCCGACTCCGGTCGCGGTCAGGCGTCCTGCGAGAGGGTCGAGCCGAACAGCCCGGCCGGGTCGTAGTGCCGCGCGACGTCACGCAGCCGGCGCACGGTGGCCGGGTCGTGGAAGCACGCGCGAGATCGGCGACTCCTTCGCGTGGCTGCGCCCCGTGGAGGGGGTGTGGATGCAGGTGATCCACCGCTACCTGCTCGGCGAGCCGCCCGCGGCGAACGAGCTGCTCTTCTGGGTGGCCGACCAGGTCAACGTCGCCGGTGCCCTGCAGCGGGACCTGAGACCTGCGATCCTCGACTCGGCCCTGCTGCACCCGGGCGCACTCACCGTGCTGGGGCGCCCGATCGACGTCTCCCGGGTGGAGGTGCCCACCTACGGGGTCGGCGGTACCGGTGACTACCTCACGCCGTGGCAGGGCTGCCTGCGTTCCCTGACGGCGATGGCCGGACCGGCGCGCTTCGCGCTGACCCCCGGCGGTCACCTCTCGGCACTGCTCGCCGCTCCCGGAGCCCGGTCGCAGCACTACCGCATCGGGCCCGTACGCGGCGATGTGTCGGAGTGGGAGGGCGAGGCGGAGTCGCGGGACGGCAGCTGGTGGGACGACTGGACGTCCTGGCTCTCGGCGGGCTCCACCGGCAGCCGTCCGGTGTCGGGATCGCTCGGCTCGGCCGCCCACCCGGCGGGGGAGCCCGCCCCCGGGACCTACGTGCACCGGAGTCTCCGATGACCGCGCACCTCTCTGCCGGGGACACGACCATCGGAGTGGGTGGCGAGAAGGTGCGCGTCCGAGTCCGGGGGAGTGGGCCGCCGCTGCTGATGCTGATGGGCCTCGGCGGCAGCATCGAGTTGTGGGAACCACTCGCCGACCGGCTCGCGGGGCACCGCCGGCTGATCATGTTCGACACCCCGGGGTTCGGTGGCGCGTCGCGGTGGCGGTATCCCGTCGGGGAGATGTCGGCGATGGCCGGTGCGATCGCGCGGGAGACCGGGCACGAGCGCCTCGACGTGCTCGGGGTGTCGCTCGGGGGCCTGGTGGCGCAGGACCTGGCGCGCCGGGCCCCCGACCTCGTCCGTCGGCTCGTCCTGCTCAGCACGTGCACCGGTGCCTGCCGCGCCGTCCTGACCGCCGATCCACTGGCCATGGCGATCCTGGGCAACCCGGTCCGCTACCTCGTGCCCCCGGTGAACAAGATGCTCACCCGTTACATGATGGGCGGTCGCACCCGCCGCAGTCCGCAGGACGCGACCCGGTACGACACCATCCGGCAGCAACGTCGGCCCAGCATCCGGGGCTACTACGCCCAGATGCTCGGCACCGTCGGCTTCGTCAGCAGGCCGTGGCTGCACACGCTCGTGCAGCCGACGCTGGTCCTGCACGGCACGGCGGACCCGCTGATCGACGTCAGCAACGCCCGTCTGCTCGCCGACCGGATCCCGCACGGGTGGCTCGAGACGATCGACGGGGGCGGTCACCTCATCCTGTTCGACCAGGCCGGCGAATGCGCCACGGCTGTCGAGGCCTTCCTCCGGCCACTCCAGCGGGGCGGGCGGCCAGAGGACGAGAACAGGCCGGCCGACAGGCCATAGCCGGCTCGGTCCCGCCCCGTGCCGCCGAACCTGCGGGTATGGCGTTCGGTTCGGGCCGCCGGCGACACCGAGACACACGGATCCCGACGGACCATCGCGTTGCCGGAGCGTTGTGCCGACGCCCTCGCCGAGCACCGAGGCCGGGCAGATCGCGACGAGGTCGGCGGTGGGGGAGAGGTGGATCGACCACGATCTCGTCTTCGCCACCGAGACCGGCACGGCGATGGACGCGGCGAACGTGCGACTGGACTTTCAGCGCGTCGCTGTTGTCGGACGGGAGCGTGCCGATCGAGCAGATCGCGCGGCTGATCGGCCACGCCGGCGGACCGAAGGTCACCGAGTCCGTCTACCGCAAGCAGTTGCGGCCCCAGAACGCCAAGAAGGCCTGGTCAGAATCCCCGTCGGGGGTCTGACCAGGCCTTGCGTGGTGGGCGATACAAGGATTGAACTTGTGACCTCTTCCGTGTCAAGGAAGCGCTCTCCCACTGAGCTAATCGCCCGAGGCGGAGACGGGAATCGAACCCGTGTACAGGGCTTTGCAGGCCCTTGCCTAAGCCACTCGGCC
>JAPLAT010000653.1 GCA_026393175.1 Pseudonocardiales bacterium | reverse complement strand
TCGGCGAGGACGGCCGCGCCGGGCAGCAGCGGGGCCGTGGGGTCGGCCGGGTCGTAGGCGACCTCGGTGCGGGTGCCCGGCGCGGGCGGCGCGGCGGCCGTCCGCACCGGGTCGGTGCGCTCGGCCCCGCCCTCGGGCGTCCAGGTGAGCAGGGCGGTGTCGCCCCGCACCCCGCTGACGACGCCGACCGTGCGCGCCGTCGCCGCGTCGAGCCGGGCGGACGCCCCGGCCAGCGTCGCGCCGGACACCGCGCCGAGGACCGCGCAGACCGCCAGGACGACCCCGGTGGTCAGCGCCAGGTGCCGGTGCGGACGCGACGGCGCCCGCACCCGGCCGGGTGCCGGGTGCGGGTGCCGTCGCTCGTGCGCGTTCAGCCCGTGAAGCCCATGTCGGCGTAGAGCGGGTCCGCGTTGCCGATCGCGCCGAAGTTGGCGACCGTCGACCGGACCGCGTACGCGCCGGTGCCCTGGTAGAGCGGCAGCTGCGGCATGTTCTCCCAGATCAGCGCGTCGATCTCGTTGCCCAGCGCGTCGCGTGCGGCGTCGTCGAGCTCGGCGAACGCCTGCAGGTACAGCGCGTCGATCTCCGGGTTGCCGGTCTTGCCGTAGTTCTGGTCCCCGGTGGTCGAGTAGATGTTGCGGGTCGAGGTGACCGGGAACGGCGTGCCGCTCCAGGCGAAGCCGACCATGTCGAAGTTGCCGGGCGTGACGAACTGGTCGAACAGGTCGGCCGAGGCGGCCGGCACGAACTCGACCTGCACGCCGATCTGGCCCAGCTGCACCTGCACCAGCTGCGAGATCTGCTCGCTGATCGGGTTGTTCGCGGTGGTGACGTAGCGCAGCGAGAGCACCTGCCCGTCGCGCTCGCGCGGCTGCCCCTCGGCGGGCCGGGTCCAGCCCAGCGCGTCGAGCTCGGCGGACGCGGCGGCGGCGTCGAACGCGACGACGCCGGCGTTGTCCTGGTAGTTCGCCGACCCCTGGGTGTAGAGGAAGTTGTTCAGCGGGGTGACCTCGGGGACGATCTGGCCGACCAGCGCGTTCGCGATGACCTGCCGGTCGATGCCCTTCGCGATGGCCCGGCGCAGGGCCGGGTCCTCGAGGAGCGCGCCGGGCGCGCCGTTGAACGTGATGTGGTTGTACGTCGGGGCGGACGCCTGCCGGACCTCGACGCCCGGGATGCCCTGGGCGCGCTGGAACAGGTCGACGCTGGACCCGATCTCGTAGAAGTCGATCTCGCCGTTGGCCAGCGCGTCGGCCAGGGCCGCCCGCTCGACGACCCGGAAGATGATCCGGTCCAGCTTGGCGGGCTCGCCCCACCAGGCCGGGTCGCGCTCGAGGGTGATCGTCTGGCCGACGGTGTCGATCGCGCCGAGCCGGAACGGGCCCGCGGTGACCGGGATGTCCTGCAGCCAGCCCTCGTTGAACACGGCCGGGTCGGTGTTGGTCGAGACCGGGTAGATCGTCTCGAACAGGCTGCGCCACTCGGCGAACGTCGTCCCGAACGTGACGACGGCCTGCCGGTCGTCGACGCCGCGCTCGACGGAGGTGATGTCCTCGTAGCCGGTGGTCGTGGCGACGGAGAAGGCCGGGTCGGTGCCGTTCTGCGCCTGCCACTGGGCCTGGAGGTCGGCCCAGGTGAACGGCGTGCCGTCGCTCCAGGTCGCCGCCGGGTTGATCGTGTACGTCACGACCTGCGGGGACTCCGAGGTGAGCTCGATGGAGGTGAAGTAGTTCTCGTTCACCGCGACCGTGCCGTCGGCCTGCGCGACGAACGCCCCCGGCATGAGCGGGACCATCACCTCCTTGTTCTCCAGGAGGGTCCCGTCGACCTGGTTGCGGTTGAAGTTGTCCGGGATCGCGTCCAGCGGCCAGCGCAGGTCGCCCCCGTCGTTGACCTGGTCGCGGGGGAGCGGGTTGATGTCGTTGACGCCCTGCTCCTGCTGGTCGGCGCCGGCCAGGCCGCCGCCGGCCCCGTCGGCCGCACCGCCACCGCCACCGCAGGCGGTGAGCACGAGCGCCGCGGTGGCGACGAGCGCCCCCACCGCCATCGACCGGGATCGGGTTCTCATTCGGTTTCCTCCATGGGTGGGGCTCACAGCACGGCGCGGGGAGCGGGGAAGTGGCAGGCGACGGCGTGGGTGCCGGGGGCGGCGGGGCCGGTGCGCGGGTCCTCGGTCTCGCAGCGGGCGCGGTCGGCCGCGCCGAGGGCGGCGTGGCGGCCGCAGCGCGACCGGAACCGGCAGCCGTCGGGCGGGTCGACCGGGCTGGGCAGGTCGCCCGAGAGCAGGATCCGCTCGCGGCCGCGCTCCGCGGCCGGGTCCGGGATCGGGATGGCCGAGAGCAGCGCCTGGGTGTAGGGGTGCTCCGGGCGCTCGAAGACGGTGCGGACGTCCCCGGTCTCGACGATGCGGCCCAGGTACATCACCGCGACGCGGTCGGCGATGTGCCGGACGACCGACAGGTCGTGGGCGACGAAGAGGTACGCCAGGCCGAGCCGGGCGCGCAGCTCCTCCAGCAGGTTGATCACGCCGGCCTGGATGGACACGTCGAGCGCGGAGACCGGCTCGTCGAGCACGAGCAGCCGCGGCTGGAGCGCCAGTGCCCTGGCGATGCCGATGCGCTGGCGCTGCCCGCCGGAGAACTCGGCCGGGTAGCGGCTCGCGTGGTCGGGGCGCAGGCCCACCAGGGAGAGCAGCTCGGGGACCCGGCGCGCGATCTCGGCCCGGCCGACGCCGTGCGTCGACAGCGGCTCGGCGATGACGTCGGAGACCGGCAGCCGCGGGTCCAGCGAGGCGACGGGGTCCTGGAAGACGACCTGGACGTCGCGGCGCAGCGCCCGCCGGGCCCGGCGGTCGAGCCCGGCGACGTCGCGGCCGAGCACCTCGACGGAGCCGCGCTGCGGCGGCGCGAGGCCGAGGATCTCCATGAGCGTGGTGGTCTTGCCGCAGCCGGACTCGCCGACCAGCGCGAGCGTCTCGCCCTCCCGGACCTCCAGGTCGACGCCGTCGACCGCCTGCACCGTGCCGACCGCGCGGCGGAAGAGCGAGCCCGACCGCACCGGGTAGTGCTTGACCAGGTCGGTGACCCGCAGCACGACCTCGCCCGGCTCGCGCGGCGCCTGCGCCACGGCGTCGGCACCGAACACCTCCGCCGCGACCTCGGCGGCGGCCGCGCCGGGGGTGTCCCGGGCCGCGAGCTCGGCGTGCCGGTGGCAGGCCGTGCGGTGCGGGTCGCCGAGGGGGCCCGCCACGTCGACGAGGTCGGGTTCGGTGTCGCGGCACAGGTCGACGGCCAGCGGGCAGCGCGGGGCGAACGGGCAGCCGGGCGGCAGGTCGACCAGGGCGGGCGGCTGGCCCTCGATCGGCACCAGCGGGCGGCGCTCCCCGACGTCGAGGCGGGGCAGCGACCCGAGCAGCCCGAGCGTGTAGGGCATCCGCGGGGCGCCGAACAGGTCGTCCACCCGCGCGGTCTCCACGGCCCGGCCCGCGTACATGACCATGACCCGGTCGGCCGTGCCGGCCACGACGCCCAGGTCGTGGGTGATGAGCACGACGCCGGCCCCGGTGACCTCGCGGGCGGTGCGCAGCACGTCGAGCACCTGGGCCTGCACGGTGACGTCCAGGGCGGTCGTCGGCTCGTCGGCGATGATGAGGTCCGGGTCGTTGGCGATCGCCATCGCGATCACCGCGCGCTGCCGCATGCCGCCGGAGAACTCGTGCGGGAACGCGCCGAACCGCTCCGCGGCGCGGGGGATCCCGACCAGGTCCAGCAGTTCGACGGCTCGCTTGCGGGCGGCGTCCTTGCCCGTCCCCGGCCGGTGGATGCGCAGGGCCTCCACGATCTGGTCGCCGACCGTGTAGACCGGCGTCAGCGCGGAGAGCGGGTCCTGGAACACCATGGCGACGCGCCTGCCGCGGATCCGGGAGAGCTCGGCGTCGGACCGGCCGAGCAGTTCGGTGTCGCGGAAGCGGACCGAACCGGTGACCCGGGCGCTGCCGGGCAGCAGGCCCATCACGGCCAGCGAGGACACCGACTTGCCCGATCCCGACTCGCCGACGATGCCCAGCACCTCGCCCGGCGCGACGTCGTAGGACAGGCCGCGCACGGCCTCGACCCGCCCCGCCTCGCTGGGGAAGGAGACGGAGAGGTCGCGGACGGAGAGCACCGGCCCGCCCTCGGTCCCCGTCCCGGGGGACAGCGTGTCCGCGGCGGTCACGAGCGGTCCTTCCGGGCGCGGTCGGAGCCGGAGTCGAGCGCGTCGCGCAGCCCGTCCCCCACGAGGTTGACGGCCAGCACGGCCAGCACGAGCAGCCCGGCGGCGAAGAAGAACAGCCACGGGAAGGTCAGCGCGGAGTCGGTGCCCGCGCCGATCAGCGTGCCGAGGGAGACGTCGGGCGCCTGGATGCCGAACCCGAAGAACGACAGCCCGGTCTCGGCGAGGATGGCGGCGCCGACGGTGATCGTCGCGTCGATGATCAGCAGCGACGACATGTTCGGCAGGATGTGCCGGAAGATGATCCGCCACGGGCCGACGCCCATGAAGCGCGCGGCCTGCACGAACTCCCGGTCCCGCAGGGTGATCGTCTGGCCGCGCACGATGCGCGCGGTGAGCAGCCACGAGAACGCGGCCAGCAGCAGCACGAACACCAGCCAGGTGTCGCCCCGGAAGGACGGCGACATGATCGCCAGGATGAGGAAGGCCGGCAGCGCGATCAGCAGGTCCACCAGCCACATGAGGACGCGGTCGACCCGGCCGCCGAAGTACCCGGCCGCGGCGCCCACGACGGCGGCGAGCGACGTGGACAGCACGCCGACGAGCAGGCCGATCACCAGCGACTTCTGCAGCCCGCGCATCGTCTGCGCGAACACGTCGGCGCCGATCTGCGTGGTGCCGAACCAGTGGTCGGCCGAGGGCGGGCGCAGGAACGCGGTGTAGTCCAGCTCGTCGTAGCTCCACGGCGTGAGCAGCGGGCCGACGTAGGCCAGCAGGAACAGCACGACGATGACGACCAGCCCGGCCAGCGCCTGGCGGTTGCGGGCGAAGCGGCGGGCGACGAGCCGTGCCCGGGACGGGGAGGTGGCGACCGCGGCGTCCGGGGCGACCGGCGCGGCGGTGACGGGGGGATCGACGGGGGTGGCGGTCATCGGGTCACCGGATCCGGACGCGCGGGTCGAGCGCGGCGTAGAGGACGTCGGACAGCCACCCGGAGACGAGCACGCACAGGGCGGCGAACAGCGTCACCGCGGCGACGATGTTGGTGTCGTTCTGCTGCACGCCGTAGACGAACCAGTCGCCCATGCCGAACCAGCCGAAAATCCGCTCGGTGAACACGCTGCCGGTGAGCAGCAGTCCGAACCCGAACGCGAAGAGCGTGGCCATCGGGATCAGCGCGGTGCGCAGCCCGTGGGTGAACAGCGCCCGCCGCCGGGTCAGCCCCTTGGCCTGCGCGGTGCGCAGGAAGTCGCTGCCGAGCACGTCGAGCATGGCGTTGCGCTGGTAGCGGCTGTAGAGCGCGATCTGGCCGAGCGCGATGGCGAGCGTGGGCAGCACGAGGTGCTGCAACCGGTCCAGCAGCTCCGCCCCCGCGCTGCCCTGGAAGCTGGGCGTCACCTCGCCCTGGAAGTACAGGACGGTGGTGCCGGCGGCCTCGTTGAGCTGAAGGCCGCCGAACTTGAGCAGCTGTGCCAGCACGAACACCGGGGTGGAGAGCACGACGAACGACGCGATCGTGGTGACGTAGTCGCTGACGCGGTACTGCCGGATCGCGCCCGCCACGCCCACGACCACGCCGATCAGGACGCCCAGCACGGTGCCGATCACCAGCAGCCGCAGGCTGACCCCGACGCGGTCGAAGAGCTGGTCGGTGATCGGGGTGCCGGTGATGGTGGTGCCGAAGTCGCCCCGCACGGCGTCGCCGAGCCACAGCGCGAACCGCTGCGGGATCGGCTCGCCCAGGCGCAGCTCGGCGGCCTTGGCGTCGATGACCTCCTGCGGCGGGCGCGGCGTGCGCTCCTCCAGCTGGGCCAGCGGGTTGAACGTCAGGGCGGCCAGCGCGAAGGCGAGGAAGGTGGCCACGAGGCAGAGGGCGACGTAGTTGATCAGGCGCCTGAGCAGGAAGGTGGCCACGGACTCCTCCGAACGGTCGGGCGGGTCGCGCCCGGTCGCTCGTGCCGGCCGGCGGCAATTCGGTGGATCCGCCGGGCTGTTGGCGGGTACCTTGAACAGCGCCGCGTGAGGTTCGCGTGAAGCGACCACCCTCGACGGGTGAGCCGTTGCGCAGTCGTGTCCTGCTTCGGTCACCTGGTGTGCTTGCATACTCGCGATGACCGCCCCCGACCGTTACCTCGCCCACGCCGACGTGCGCCGAGCGGCGCTGCTCGCGCGGACGGAGTCCCCGTTCGAGATCGAGGTGCGCTTCACCGGCGGCCTCACCGAGCGCCAGCGGGCCGCGTTCGCCGCCGCGGCCGACCGCTGGACCCGGATCGTCGTGGGGGACCTGCCGCCCGTCGAGATCGACGGCGAGACCGTCGACGACGTGCTGATCCTCGCCGCGGGCGCCGACATCGACGGCACCGGCGCGGTCCTCGGCCAGGCCGGCCCCACGCACCTGCGGCCGGGCTCGATGCTGCCCGCGCGCGGCGAGATGACCTTCGACCTCGCCGACCTCGCGACGCTGGAGGACGAGGGCACCCTCGACGACGTCATCACCCACGAGATGGGGCACGTCCTGGGCATCGGGACGCTGTGGGACCTCAAGGGCCTCGTCGCCGGGTCCGGCACGAACGACCCGACGTTCACCGGCGCGGGCGCGGTGGCCGAGTACGCCGCGCTGGGCGGCGCGGGGGACGTGCCGGTGGAGAACACGGGCGGCCCGGGCACGGCCGAGGGCCACTGGCGCGAGTCCCGCTTCGAGAACGAGCTGATGAGCGGGTTCATCGGGCAGGCGGGCAACCCGCTGAGCCGGATGACCGCCGCCAGCCTCGCCGACCTGGGCTACCAGGTGGACCTCGACGCGGCCGAGCCGTACGCGCTCCCGCCGCTGACCGGGCCCACCGCCCCGTCGCTGCGCGGGCACGGCGGGCGGTTCGTCGTCACCCGCCTCGTGCCGGTGGTGCTCCCGGAGTCCAGCCTGCGGGGCTGACCCGCGTACCCTCGATCGACGTGAACCCCGACGTCGCGGCCGACCTGAAGGAACTCGCCGGCACCCTGGAGAGCATCGAGGCGGTCACCGACCTGCCGAAGCTGCGCTCGGAGATCGCCGACCTGTCCGACCAGGCCGGCCAGCCCGACCTGTGGAACGACACGGAGGTCGCCCAGCAGGTCACGAGCCGGCTCGCGCACGCCACCGGCGAGCTGCGGCGGCTCGAGGAGCTGCGCCGCCGCCTGGAGGACCTGCCGGTGCTCTACGAGCTGGCCGAGGACGAGGCGGACGAGGGCGCGATCGCCGACGCCGACGCCGAGCGCGTCAAGCTGCGCGGCGACATCGAGGCGCTCGAGGTGCGCACGCTGCTCTCCGGCGAGTACGACCAGCGCGAGGCACTGGTGACCATCCGCGCCGAGGCGGGCGGCATCGACGCCGCGGACTTCGCGGAGATGCTCATGCGGATGTACCTGCGCTGGGCCGAGCGGCACGGCTACGGCGTCGACGTCTACGACACCTCCTACGCCGAGGAGTCGGGCATCAAGTCGGCCACGTTCGCCGTCCACACGCCCTACGCCTACGGCACGCTGTCGGTCGAGCAGGGCACCCACCGCCTCGTCCGCATCTCGCCGTTCGACAACCAGGGCCGCAGGCAGACCTCGTTCGCGGGCGTCGAGGTGGCGCCGGTCGTGGAGTCCACGGACCACATCGAGATCGAAGAGAAGGAACTGCGCGTCGACGTCTACCGGTCCTCCGGGCCGGGCGGGCAGGGCGTCAACACCACCGACTCCGCGGTGCGGCTGACCCACCTGCCGACGGGCATCGTCGTGTCCTGCCAGAACGAGCGCAGCCAGATCCAGAACAAGGCCTCCGCGATGCTCGTCCTGCAGGCCAAGCTGCTCGAGCGGCGCAGGCAGGAGGAGCGGGCCCTCATGGACTCGCTCAAGGACACCGGCTCGTCGTGGGGCAACCAGATGCGCTCCTACGTGCTGCACCCGTACCAGATGGTGAAGGACCTGCGCACGAGCTACGAGGTCAACAACCCCTCCGCCGTGCTCGACGGCGACATCGACGGCTTCATCGAGGCCGGCATCCGCTGGCGGCGCAACCAGGAGACCGCGGAGGCCTGAGGCCTGCCCCCGCTCTGCTTACCGATACGCACCACCCCGGGCCAGTTGGACGGGCGAGGGTGCACCCCGTTCGGTCCGGACCGGCCTGAGAGTGACCTGATCGTCGACGGCGCGGTCGAGATCGCATCAGGGCCGCTGCGCACCGGACTGAGCGCACTCTGACCATGGACGCTTGCCCGTTGCGTATCGGTCAGCAGGCGGGTCGGGCTGGCCTCCGCTCTGCTTACCCGTACGCATCACCCCCGGGCCGTTGGACGGGCGAGGGTGCACGCCGTCCGGTCCGGATCGGCCTGAGAGTGACCTGATCGTCGGCGGCGCGGTCGAGATCGCATCAGGGCCGCCGCGCACCGGACTGAGCGCACTCTGATCATGGACGCCCGCCCGTGGCGTATCGGTCAGCAGGGCGGGTCGGGGTCAAGTCCGCTGGCGTGGTGTGTGGCAGCTGATGCGTGATCTTCTTGTGTCGGTCAGGCGCTCAGCGCCGGGATGGTGTTGGTGGTGATCACCTCTTCGGTGGTGTCGGGGCTGTCGGGGACGACGGTGACGCGGGCT
>JAPLAT010000280.1 GCA_026393175.1 Pseudonocardiales bacterium | reverse complement strand
CCGGGCAACATGCCCCCGCGCCCGAACCCCGGCATGATGCCGGCGCGCCCGGCCGCGGGCCGACCCGGCCCCGGTGGCCGCGGCGGTCCCGGCGGACGTCCCGGCGGTGGCCCCGGTGGCCGTCCGGGTGGTCCCGGCGGTCGTCCCGGTGGCGGCGGCGGTTTCCGTCCCGGTGGCGGTGGCCCCGGTGGCGGCGGCGCCCCGGCGGGCGGCGGCTTCCGCGGTGGTCCCGGTGGTGGCGGTCGTCCCGGTGGCGGTGGCGCACGTGGCCGCGGCGGTGCCGCGGGTGCGTTCGGCCGTCCCGGCGGACCGGCCCGCAAGGGTCGCAAGTCGAAGCGCGCCAAGCGCCAGGAGTTCGAGTCGATGCAGGCCCCCTCGGTCGGCGGCGTCCGCCTGCCCAAGGGTCGCGGCGAGACCGTCAAGCTCGCCCGCGGTGCCTCGCTCACGGACTTCGCCGACAAGATCGGCGCCAACCCGGCCGCGCTCGTGCAGGTGCTGTTCCACCTCGGTGAGATGGTCACCTCCACGCAGTCGGTGTCCGACGAGATCCTCGAGCTGCTCGGCACGGAGATGAACTACGTCGTCCAGGTCGTCAGCCCGGAGGAGGAGGACCGCGAGCTGCTCGACAGCTTCTCCATCTCCTACGGCGAGGACGCCGGTGGCGAGGAGGACCTGGTCGTCCGCCCGCCGGTCGTCACGGTCATGGGTCACGTCGACCACGGCAAGACGCGCCTGCTCGACACGATCCGCAAGGCGAACGTGATGGAGGGCGAGGCCGGCGGCATCACCCAGCACATCGGCGCCTACCAGGTCGTCACCGAGCTGGAGGGCTACGAGCGGCCGATCACCTTCATCGACACCCCGGGTCACGAGGCGTTCACCGCCATGCGTGCCCGCGGCGCCAAGTCGACGGACATCGCGATCATCGTGGTGGCGGCCGACGACGGCGTCATGCCGCAGACGGTGGAGGCGATCAACCACGCCCAGGCGGCGAACGTGCCGGTGGTCGTGGCGGTCAACAAGATCGACAAGGAGGGGGCCAACCCCGCCAAGATCCGTCAGCAGCTCACCGAGTACAACCTCGTGGCCGAGGAGTACGGCGGCGACACGATGTTCGTCGACATCTCCGCCAAGCAGGGGACGAACATCGACCAGCTGCTCGAGGCGGTGCTGCTCACCGCGGACGCCGCGCTCGACCTGCGGGCCAACCCCGACATGGAGGCCCAGGGCGTCGCGATCGAGGCGCACCTCGACCGCGGCCGCGGCCCCGTCGCGACCGTGCTGGTCCAGCGCGGCACGCTGCGGGTCGGCGACTCGGTCGTCGCGGGCGACGCCTCCGGGCGCGTCCGGCGGATGTTCGACGAGCACGGTGACGACATCACCGAGGCCTACCCGTCGCGTCCGGTGCAGGTCATCGGCTTCACGTCGGTGCCCGGCGCGGGCGACACGTTCCTCGTCGTCGACGAGGACCGGGTGGCCCGCCAGATCGCCGACCGGCGCCGCGCCCGCGAGCGCAACGCCGAGCTGGCGAGCCGTCGCAAGCGCGTGTCGCTCGAGGACCTCGACGCCGCGCTGAAGGAGACGAACCAGCTCAACCTGATCATCAAGGGTGACAACTCCGGAACCGTCGAGGCTCTGGAGGACGCGCTCATGAAGATCGAGGTGGGCGACGACGTCGAGCTGCGGGTCATCCACCGCGGCGTCGGTGGCATCACCGAGGGCGACATCAACCTCGCGATCGCCGACAACGTCATCGTCCTGGGCTTCAACGTCCGGGCCGAGGGCAAGGCCACCGAGCTCGCCAACCGCGAGGGCGTGGAGATCCGGTACTACTCCGTGATCTACCAGGCCATCGAGGAGATCGAGGCGGCGCTCAAGGGCATGCTCAAGCCCGAGTACGAGGAGGTGCAGCTCGGCCACGCCGAGGTGCGCCAGGTGTTCCGCTCCTCGCGCTTCGGGTCGATCGCCGGCTGCCTGGTGATGGACGGGGTCATCCGCCGCAACGCGAAGGCGCGCCTGCTGCGCGACAGCGTCGTGGTGGCGGAGAACCTCACCATCAACTCGCTGCGGCGGGTCAAGGACGACGTGGTCGAGGTCCGCGAAGGCTTCGAGTGTGGTCTCACGCTCGGGAACTTCAACGACATCAAGGACGGCGACGTCATCGAGACCTTCGAGCTGCGCGAGAAGCCTCGCGCCTGACGACGGTCGTGCACGGACGGGGCGGCTCCGGCCGCCCCGTCCGCGCACGGTCCGCGGAGCGGCAGATGTACGTGGGCGCGTTGGACCTGGACCTGCTCCTGGGTGACGTCCGCTCGCTGAAGGAGAAGCGGTCGCTGGTGCGGCCGATCGTGGCGGAGTTGCGGCGGCGCTTCGAGGTGGCCGCCGCGGAGGCGGGCCACCTCGACCTGCACCGGCGCGCCCTGGTCGGCGTGTCCTGCGTGGCCGCCGACCACGGGCACGTCGTCGGCGTGCTCGAGCGGTGCGAGCGGTTCGTCGCCGCCCGCCCGGAGATCGAACTGCTCTCGGCCCGGCACCGCATGCTCGGGCCCGAGGACTAGCCCCACCGCCGGAGGGGCCTCAGAAGGAGAACGCAGATGGTGGACCAGGCGCGGGCCCGCAGGCTCGCGAAGCGGATCACGCAGATCGTCGCCGGTGCGCTGGAGCACGAGGTCAAGGACCCGCGGCTGAACCTGGTGACGATCACCGACACCAAGGTGACCGGCGACCTGCGCGAGGCGACGGTGTACTACACCGTGCTCGGGACCACGGTCGACGCCCCGCCGGACACGGCCGGGGCGGCCGCCGCCCTGCACAGCGCCACCGGCGTCCTGCGCTCCCTCGTGGGCGCGGGCACCGGCATCCGGCACACCCCGTCGCTGGCCTTCGTGCCCGACGTCGTGCCGGACGAGGCGCGGCGCATGGAGGAACTGCTCGCCCGCACCCGCGAGTCCGACGCCGAGGTGGCGCGGCTCGCGGCCGGGGCGACGCCGGCCGGCGATCCCGACCCGTACCGCGCCCCGCGCGAGGACAGGGACGACGACGGGGACGACGACGGGGACGACGACGGGGACGACGGCGGCGACCGCGCCCGCGACGACGACGCGTAGCGCAGATCGCACTCGATGTGGTGAGGACGGGCCCGCGGAGCGGTTACGCTCCGTGGGCCCCGCCGTCCCACCGCAGGAAGGACCGTACGTGGTCGCCGACCCCGTCCGGGCGGCCGCCGCGCTGCTCTCCGAGGCGCAGGACGTCACACTCCTGGCGCACGTCCAGCCGGACGCCGACTCCCTGGGCAGCGCGCTGGCGCTCGCCATCTCCCTGCACCGGCTGGACATCCCGGCCCGGGTGGCCTTCGCCGCCCCGGAGGCCATGCCGGAGGGACTGCGTCGGCTCGACGTGCACGGCCTGGTGGTGCCCCCGTCCGAGGTGCCCGCCCGCCCCGACGTGCTCGTGTCCTGCGACGCCGCGGAGCCCTCGCGCCTGGGCGACCTCGCCGACCGGCTCGACACCTCCCGCGCCGTGGTCATGCTCGACCACCACGTCTCCAACCCCGGCTTCGGCGACGTGCGGATCCTCGACCCCGACGCCGAGGCCACCGTCGTGCTCGCCCACCGGGTGCTCGTCGCGATGGGCGCGCCGCTGCACGTCGACGTCGCGCGCTGCCTGTACGCGGGCCTCTACATGGACACCGGCGGGCTGCGCCGGGCCGGCACCGGCGCGCTGCGGCTCGCGGCCCGGCTGGTCGCGGCCGGGGTCGACGGCGACGCCGTGGTGCGCCCGATCATGAACAGCCACCCCTACGGCTGGCTGGCCGCCCTGGGCACGATCCTCGGCGCGGCCGTCCTGGAGCCGGACGAGGCGGGCGGGCGCGGGCTCGTGCACGCCGCCGTGCTGGCCGGGGACGTCGAGCGGTTCCGCCAGGAGGAGGTGGACAGCGTCATCGACGTCGTCAGCACCACCGCGGAGGCCGAGGTCGCCGTCGTCCTCAAGCAGGTCGGCGAGCGGCGCTGGTCGTCGTCGATGCGCTCGCTGGGCGCCGTCGACGTCGCGGCCGTGGCCGGGCGCCTGGGCGGGGGCGGGCACCGCGGCGCGGCCGGGTTCACCCGCGACGGCACGCTGGACGAGATCCGGGACGAGGTGCGCAACGCCCTGCGGGCCGAGACGAGGTGAGCGGGCGGGGCGGCCGGGACGGTCCCGGCTACCGTGCGTGGGTGAGTGCGTCCCCCACGAGTGCCCGAACCGCGTTCCTCAAGGCCTTCCTGCGCCGCCCGTCGACGATGGGCGCGATCGCCCCCAGCTCCGAGCGGCTCGGCGCCGTGCTCGCGTCGGTGGTGCCGCGGACCGGGACGCCCACCGTCGTCGAGCTGGGGCCGGGCACCGGCGCGGTCAGCGCGGTCATCGCGCGGCGGCTCCCGCCCGGCTCGCGGCACCTCGCCGTCGAGCTCGACCCGGCGATGGTCGCGCACCTGCGCCGCGCGCACCCCGACCTGGAGGTCGTGCCCGGTGACGCCCGCCGGCTCCCCGAACTGCTGGCCGAGCGCGGCGTCACCCGCGCCGACGCGGTCGTGTGCGGGCTGCCCTGGGCCCTGTTCGACGACCGCACACAGGCCGAGCTGCTGGCCGGCATCAGCGCCGTGATCGGCGACGACGGCGCGTTCACGACGTTCGCCTACCTGCACGGCATGGCCCTGCCCGCCGCGCAGCGGTTCCGGTCGACGCTGCGCCGGACCTTCGACGAGGTGCAGGTGTCGGCGACGGTCTGGCGCAACCTGCCGCCGGCGTTCGTCTACGTCTGCCGCCGCCCCGCGCGGTGAGCCGCAGCGGCACCTCGGCGCGCGAGGTCCTGGCGCTGGCCGGGCCGGCGCTGCCGGTGCTGGCCGCCGAGCCGCTCTACCTGCTCGTCGACACCGCGGTGGTCGGGCGGCTCGGGGTCGTGCCGCTGGCCGGGCTGGCCATCGCCGGCGTGCTGTTCGTGCAGGTCACCAGCCAGCTGAACTTCCTGTCCTACGGCACGACCGCCCGCGCCGCCCGGCTGCACGGGGCCGGCCGCCGCGCCGACGCCGTCGCCGAGGGCGTGCAGGCGACCTGGCTGGCGCTGGCCGTCGGGGTGCTCGTGCTCGGCGTCGGGCAGCTCGTCGCGGCTCCGGTGGCCGGGGCGCTGGCCGGGGGCGGCGAGGTGGCCGACGCGGCGGTGTCCTGGCTGCGGGTCGCGCTGTTCGGCGCGCCGCTGATCCTCGTCACGCTGGCCGGCAACGGCTGGATGCGCGGCGTGCAGGACACCGTGTCGCCGCTGCGGTACGTCCTGGTGGGGAACGGGCTGTCCGCGCTGGCCTGCCCGGTGCTCGTGCACGGCGTGGGCTGGGGGCTGCCGGGCTCGGCCGTGGCGAACGTGCTGGGCCAGGCCGTCGGCGCCGGGCTGTTCCTGGCCGCGCTGGCGAGGGAGCGGGGTCCGTCCGGGAGCACCGTCCCGCTGCGCCCCGAGCCCGCCCGGATGCGGGCGCAGCTCGTGCTCGGCCGCGACCTCATCGCCCGCAGCCTCGCCTTCCAGGCCTGCTTCCTGTCGGCGGCGGCCGTCGCGGCCCGGTTCGGGCCGGCCTCGGTGGCCGCGCACCAGGTGGTGCTGCAGCTGTGGAACTTCATGGCCCTGGTGCTCGACGCCGTCGCCATCGCCGCCCAGTCGCTGGTGGGCGCCGCGCTGGGCGCCGCCGAGCGCGACCCGGGAGGGGCGGCCCGGGCCCGCGCGCTGGCCAGGCAGGTCACCCGCTACGGGCTGGTGCTCGGGATCGGGTTCGGCGCGCTGTTCGCGGCGCTGGTCGGCGTGCTGCCCCCGGTGTTCACCTCCGACGCCGCCGTCCCCTCGCGTCGGCGGTCCTCGGCTTCCTGCCGCTGGTGTGGGCGAGCCTGGTGTTCGGCTGGGGGCTGGCCGGGATCTGGACCGGCCTGGCCGCCTTCATGCTCCTGCGGCTCCTGGCCGTGGGCCTGCGCACCCGCTCGGGCCGCTGGGCCGTCCCGGGGGCCGTCCGGAGCTGAGCCGCGCCGCCCGCCGGCCGGGGGTCAGCTCCGACGCCGGCGCATCTGGGCGGGGTGCGGGTTCGTGGTGAACGCCAGGACCTTGCGCGGGGCGACGGCGACGACGTGGGCGGGCCCGCCGCCGTGGTGGAACGCCCCGTCCCGCACCTCGAAGCGCCAGAACTCCCCGTGCCGCCGCTCCCGGGCGCCGGCCAGGGCGTGCAGCCGGTCCTCGTCGGTGACGCGCACCGCCGTGCCCTCGACGACGAGGTCCGTCGCGCCGTCGTGCCACACGACGAGCAGCGGGCAGACGTGCGGGGCACCGGACCCCCGGACCGTGGTGAGCAGCCACGGGGGCGCCCCGCCGATCCGGTCGAGGGCCGCCGACCAGGGCAGCGGCTCGGCGGCGGGGTCGGGGAGGCGGCGGTCGATCTCGGCGCGGGTGTCGGCGTCCGTACGCGGTCCGACCCGCGCCGGGCCGGGACGTCATCGGCGC
>JAPLAT010000647.1 GCA_026393175.1 Pseudonocardiales bacterium | reverse complement strand
CGAACGCGTGGTAGGCCGCGAGCCTGCCCTGGTCCATGCTCGTCGCGGCCAGCGCCGGGAAGCCGATCACGTCGCCGACGGCGAAGATGTGCGGCACCTCCGTGCGGTACTGCGCGTCCACCGCGATCCGGCCGCGCCGGTCCGCGGACAGGCCCGCCTTCTCCAGGTCGAGCTCGTCGGTCACGCCCTGCCGGCCCGCCGAGTACATGACCATGTCGGCGGCGATGCGCTTGCCGCTGGCCAGGCTCGTCAGCGTGCCCTTCTCGGTGACCTCGACCTTGTCGACCTCCTCGCCGAAGCGGAACGTCACGGCGTGGTCGCGCAGGTGGAACTTCAGCGACTCGACGACCTCGGGGTCGCAGAAGTCCAGCATCTGCGGCCGCTTCTCCACGACCGTGACGCGGGTGCCGAGCGCGGCGAACATCGAGGCGTACTCGATGCCGATCACGCCCGCGCCGACCACGACCATCGAGGTCGGGACGCGCTTCATCCGCAGCACCGCGTCGGAGTCGAGGACGTGGTCGTCGTCGAACTCGACCTCGGCTGGCCGGGCCGGGCGCGTCCCGGTGGCGATGACGACGTGCTCCGCGGTGACCGTGTTGTGGTCGCCGCGGGCCTCGCCCTGCACCGTGACGGTGTGCGCGTCCTCGAACCGGGCGGTGCCGCCGAGCAGGTCGACGTGGTTGCGCAGCAGCTGGTTGCGGATCACCTCGACCTCGCGGCCGACGACGTGCTGGGTGCGGGAGAGCAGGTCGGCGATGGTGATCTCGGACTTCACCCGTTAGCTCGCGCCGTACATGTCGCGCTGGCTGAAGCCGGTGAGGTAGAGCACCGCCTCCCGGAGCGTCTTGGACGGGATGGTGCCGGTGTTCACGCACACCCCGCCCATCATGTGCCGCCGTTCGGCCACGCAGACGCGCTTGCCGAGCTTGGCCGCGGCGATGGCGGCCTTCTGCCCACCCGGTCCGGACCCGATGACGAGGAGGTCGTAGTCGTACACGTGGTGCAGCGTCGCGGCCCGGACGCGCCCGGGCAAGCGCGGGAGGTGAACAGTGCGCGGCGACGGCGCGACCGGATCGCCACCCGATCCGGGGACGTCCGTCCCCAACTGCGCGCTACCGGCCGGTACGCCGGTGTCCGTCCACAGCCGGACGGGGGACCCGCTGGTGACCCGGCCACCGCCCGCGCAGCCTCGGCCCATGACCCGCACCGGACCCCCACCCGTCCCGGCCCCGCCGCCCGCTCCCGAGCCGCTCGCGCCCGCCGTCCTGCGTGTGGCCGACGTCGCCGACCTCGTCGCCTCGGTCCCCGCCCTGATCGGGTTCCGGCCGCGCGAGTCGCTGGTGCTCGTCGGCCTGGGCGGGCCGAGCGGCCGGCGCATCCGCCTCACGCTGCGCGTCGACCTGCCCCCGCCCGATCCCGCGACGGTCCGGGCGGTGGCCGAGCAGGTCGCCACCGGCCTGCTGGCCGGCGAGCCGCGGGGTGCCGTCCTGCTGGTGTACGCGGCCGGCGCCGCACCGGTGCGCCGCGACCTCGTCGCGGCCGTCGACGCGGCGCTCGGGGCCCGCGGCGTCGAGGTGCACACGGCGGTGTGGGCCGAGCGGGCCGCGGCGGGCGCGGCCTGGGGCTGCTACGACGGCTGCTGCGCCGGGGTGCTCGCCGACCCGTCGGCCACCGCGGCCGCGGCCACCACCGCGGCGGCCGGGCAGGTCGT
>JAPLAT010000584.1 GCA_026393175.1 Pseudonocardiales bacterium | reverse complement strand
CTGCCCGCGGTGGCCGCGGCCGGGGCAGCGAGGGCCGCGGCGGCGAGGGCAGGCCCTCGGCCGACGACGGCACCGCGGACGCCGCCGCGAGCTGATCCTCCGCACAGGGACGCCGGTGTTCCACGCACCCCCGCCCGAACGACGCCGCCGCGGCGACCTGGTCGCCGCGGCGGTGCTCGTCGTGGTCCTGGCCGCTGCGGCGGTCCTCGTCGCGGCCACGAGCGACGTCGCCGGCACCACCTCGCGCGTGGCGGCCGAGCCGATCGCGGCCCCACCGCCCGCCACCGGGGCACCGACCGCGTTCGTCGAGGCGTGGCGGGCGCCGAGCGCCGTCACCCGGGCCCCGGTCGTGGCCGGGCCCGCCGCCGTCACCGCCCAGGACGGCACCGTCACCGGGCGCGACCCGCGCACCGGCGAGGAGCGCTGGAGCTACGCGCGCGACCTGCCGCTGTGCGACGTGGGCAGCGGCTTCCCCGCCCAGCTCTCCGACGGCACCGACGCCGGGCACGTGCTCGCCCTCTACGGCGACGGCCCGCTCGACGCGCCCGGCACCTGGTGCAGCGAGCTCACCATGCTCACCGGCAGTACCGGGGCCCGCGAGGAGTCCCGCAACCCCGACGCCCGCCCGGGCACCCGGCTGGTGCCCGACGACACCTACGTCCTGTCCACCGGCACCGACCACCTCGAGGCGTGGCGCTACGACCTGGTCCGCACCGTCGAGTACGGCGTCGTCCCGGCCCAGGAGCAGGCCGGGCGCCAGCCGCGGCCGGACTGCACCTACGGCTCCGCGGCGCAGGGCGGGCGGCGCACCGCCGTCGTCGAGCGCTGCCCGGGCGAGCAGACCGACCGGCTCACCGTGCTCGTCACCGACGGCAAGGACGGCGCCGAGGAGCCCGAGGTCGTCCACTCGACGCCGCTGCCCGGCCGCGGCGCGGTGGTCGTGGCCGTGGGCACGGAGCGCACCGCCGTCGCCCTGCCCGACCCGGACCGCATCGTCGTGTACGACGCCGGAGGCACCCCGCTGGGCGCCACCGAGCTGGACATCGCCCCCGGTGACCTGGCCGCGGACCCCGCAGGCGGCGTCTCCGTCACCACCGCGGACGACCGGTACCGGTACTGGTGGACGGGGTCGGCCGTGGTCGCCCTGGACGCCGCCGAGCTGGCCCCGGTCTGGACGCTGGCCTTCGCGCTCGGCCCGCCCGTGCGCTACGGCACCGACCTCGTCGTGCCGGTGCGCGAGGGGCTGCGCGTCGTCGACGCCGCCCGCGGCGAGCCCGGCCGCACGCTGCCCCTGACCCGCGACGACCCGGCCGCGCCCGTGGCGCTCGCGGTGCAGGGCGAGGTGCTGCTGGAACAGCGCGGGGCCGAGGTCGTCGGGCTCGTCCCGGGCTGAGGGCGGGCCCGGTCAGCCCGGCGCGGTCGCCTCCGGGCGCGCCGGGCCGCCGAGCTCGCACCGTCCCGCGTCGCACCGGGCGAGCACGGCCTCGACGCGCTCCTGGAGGGCGACCAGCTCGGCGACGCGCTCGCGGGTCCGCTCCCGCACCGCCTCGAGCCGCCCGCGCTGCGACGCGCAGGTGGCCCCGCCCCCGTCGTGGGCCCGCACCGCGCCGCCCACCTCCTCCAGCGTCATGCCCAGGGACTGCAGCCGGCGGGCGAGCACGATCGTGGCCACCGCCGCGTCGGTGTAGACCCGGTAGCCCGACGGCAGCCGCTCGGCCGGGCCGAGCAGCCCGCGGCGCTCGTAGTACCGCACCGTGTCGACGCTGACCCCGGCCCGCCGGGCCACTGCGCCGATCTTCAGCCGTGACTCTTGACCCTGGACCATGCTCCAGAGTTTACGGTCGGACCCGTCACCGAACCGACCCCAGGAGCAGCGCGATGAGCAGCCCGGAGACCGGCCACCCCGCAGTCGTGTGCGACATGACCGGCGCCCCCGACAGCGGGGAGGAGCGCCTGGCGGAGTACGGCAGGCTCCTGGCGGCCGCGCTCGTCGCGCGGGACCGCACCGCCACGCACCTGCGCTGGGTCCTGCGCGACGACCCCGGGATCGCGGCGTGGGCGCGGGACCTGGCCGCCCGGGAGAGCGCCTGCTGCGCGTTCCTGACGATCACGGTGACCACCCGCGACGGCCACGTGCTCTGGGACTGCACCACGATCGACGACCCCGCCGCGCGGGCCGTGCTCGACCTGTTCCACGACCTCCCCGAGGGGCGGTGGACCACCGTCGGCGCGGTGCTGGACCGCTTCGCGGCCACCGGCGCGCCCGCCGTCGTCGCCGGAGGGGTGCGCACCGGCCCCGGGACCGGGGACCCGGCCCGGTCCGGTCGCCGTCCCGGCCCGCAGCGGTGAGACTGGTCGGGTGAGCGCCGCACCCGAGCACGACCCGCCCGTCGACGGCTACTTCGGGCCGGGCAGCGCCACCCGCCGGGTGATCGGCGACCCGGCCGCGCTGATCGGCGGCTTCAGCGCGCTGTTCCTGCAGGCCCTGCACCCGCGTGCGATGGCGGGCGTGGAGCAGCACTCGTCGTTCCCCGACGACTTCTGGCCCCGCCTGGAGCGCACCGCCGGCTACGTCACGACGCTCGCGTTCGCCGACCGGGCCACCGCCGACCGGTCCGTCGCGCGGGTGCGCGCGATGCACCGCCGGGTGCGCGGCACCGACCCGGTCACCGGGCTCGCGTACTCCGCGGACGATCCCGACCTGCTCCGCTGGGTGCACGTGTGCGAGGTCGGCTCGTTCGCCGCCGCCGTGCGGCGCCTGGGCCTGATCGACGCGGCCGAGGAGGACCGGTTCCTCGCCGAGCAGGTGCGGGCGGGGGCGCTGCTGGGCGCCACCGATCTGCCCGCGAGCCGGGCCGAGGTGGACGCCTACTTCGCGGCGGTGCGGCCCGAGCTGGTCGCGAGCCCGATCGCGCGGCGCGCGGCCCGCCGCCTGGCCGTGGCCCCGCTGCCCGCGCAGCTGCTGCCGGTGCCGCCGCGGGTGCGGGCGACCCCGGGCGTGGGGGCGGTCGTCTCGGCCGGGGACGTGGCCGCCCGGCTGGCCCTCGCGCGGCCGGTGTGGAGCGCGGTCGCCGCCGTCGCGGTCGGGCTGATGCCCGCCTGGGCCCGGGAGCTCTACGGCGTCCCGCGGCCACCCGGCGGCGAGGCCGTCACGACGGCCGGGCTGGCCGCGCTGCGCGCCGCGCTGCTGGGCGTCAGGCGAGCCAGAGGGCTGCCAGCACCACCGCGCTGAGCACCACCACGCCGAGCGCGGCGGCCGAGCTGCGGGCGCGGTCGGCGCGCACCTGCAGCGCCACGGCGGCGACGGCGGCGAGCCCGTGCCAGACCAGGAACGACACCGGCGGGCCGGGCACGCCGAGCCGGGTGGCGACCACCCACGACCCGACGAGGGCCAGCGCGAGCACCACGAGGCCACCGGCGAGCACGCCGGACAGCGCCCGCAGCCCGCGGACCTCGGTGCGCCGCGCCGCGGTCACGGCGCGAGCAGCGCCCACGGCGCCGGCTCCGGTTCGGCGGCGCGCCCCTCGGGGCAGTGCCGGCGCACCTCGCAGGTGCCGCAGCCCGGGGAGGTGACCGGCGGGAACAGCGCCTCGGCGTCGCCGCCCTCGGCGAGCGCGTCGGTGGCGGCGGCGAGCTCGGCCGCCGTGGCCTCGGCGCGCCGCACGTGCGCGTCCAGCGACGCGGCGTCGTGCTCGTGCACCGCGACCTCGCCGCTGGGCAGGTGGTGCAGCTCCACGCGGGTGCACGGGCGGCGCAGCGTGCGCGCCGTGGCCACGGCGTAGAGGGCGAGCGCCTCGGACGCGCCCGCGTCGGCGCCGGTGGGGCGGTGGCGGCCGGTCTTGTAGTCGACGACGACGGCCGCGCCGTCCCGCCCGTCGATGCGGTCCGCCCGCCCCTCCGCGACGATCCCGCCGACCGGTGCGGTCACCCACTGCTCGACGGCCAGCGGCTCGACGGCGCCGTGCTCGCCCGCGTAGTCGGCGACCCAGCGCCGGGCCCGCTCGCGGTACTCGCGCTCCTGGGCGGCGTCGCGGAACCCCTCGCCGGTCCAGTTCCGGTCGACGAGCGCGGCCGCGGCGTCCGGGCTGCGGCGCGCGGCCGGCAGGTCGTAGAAGGCCCGCAGCGCGAGGTGCACGACGGCGCCGAGGGTGTTGTGCGCCCACGCCCCGCCCCGCGACGCGCGCTCGACGTAGCCCAGGCGGTAGCGGCGCGGGCAGTCGCGCCAGGTGGCCAGCCGGGACGGGGTGACCCTGACGAGCCGGGGCGCGGCGAAGTCGAACCCCAGCTGCGCTCCCATCGGTCCACGGTAGCGGCCCCCGCGGCGGCGCCGGCCCGGGAGGGCTCCATGCGCCCGACGACCCACGTCGGAGTGCCCGCGCACGTGGGGGGCCGCTACTCCAGCCAGCGCAGCACCACGGTCAGCCGAGGACGTCGACGCCGGTGGCGCGCTCCACCAGCGCCTCCAGCACCTCCGGCGCCGTCGTCTCCGCGGCGAGCGGGGTGGTCTTGTTCGTGCCGTGGTAATCGCTGGACCCGGTGGTGAGCAGGCCGACGTCGGCCGCCAGCCCGCGCAGCAGGGCGCGGTCCTCCGGGGCGTGGTCGGGATGGTCGACCTCGACGCCGGCCAGTCCCGCCGCGGCCAGGTCGACCAGCACCGACGGCTCGATCACCCGGCCCCGGCGCCGGGCCAGCGGGTGGGCGAACACGGCGACCCCGCCCGCCGCCCGCACCATCTCCACCGCCGTGCGCACGGGGGTGTCGGACTTGGGCACGTAGTAGGGGCTGCCGGTGTAGAGCAGCTTCGCGAACGCCTCGTTCACCGACTCCACGACCCCGGCCGCGACGAGCGCGCGGGCCAGGTGCGGGCGGCCGGCGCTGGCGCCCTCCGGGAGGTAGGCGAACACCGTGTCGACGTCGACCGGGTAGCCGTCGGCGGCCATCTTCTCCGTCATGCCGACGAGCCGGGCGTGCCGCTCCCCCCGCAGCCGCTCCTGCTCCGCGACGACGGCGGGGTGCGCGGGGTCGAACAGGTAGCCGAGCAGGTGCACCGAGACGTCGCGCTCGCCGTCGCGCCCGCACGGGCTCACGCAGGAGAACTCGGCCCCGCGCACGAGCCGCAGGCCCGGGGGGAGCGCGGCCGCGGCCTCGTCCCAGCCGCCGGTGGTGTCGTGGTCGGTGATCGCGAGGACGTCCACCCCGGCCGCGGCGGCCGCCGCGACCAGGTCCGGCGGCGCGTCGGTGCCGTCCGAGGCGGTGGAGTGGGCGTGCAGGTCGATGCGGGGAGCGGGCACCGCCAGAGGTTAAGCCAGCTCAGCGCCGCCAGCGCGGTCGCGCCAGCATGCCGGTGGCCCGGGTCTTGCCCTTCTCGCCGAAGACCAGCTCGGAGAGGGCCTCGTAGATCTCCTCGGGCCGCGGCATGTAGGTGATCTTGTTGAGCGCCTGGATCTGGCCGGCGGACTCCACGATCATCGTGCCGTAGCCGAACATCCGGCCGCCCAGCGTGCGCTGGAACGTCAGGTCGGTGACCTTGCTCAGCGGCATCATGCCGACGTTGTGCACGAGGATCCCCTGCGCGAGCATCACCCGCTTGTCGGTGATGACGATGCGCTCGATCCACCACAGCACCGTGAGGACGGTGAAGCGCAGCACCGCGACGAGCCCCAGGTAGAACGCGACGTTGTCGAGGATCACGCTGGAGGGCAGGAACCGCTGCGCGACGACCACGAGCAGCAGGAACAGCGCGGTCTCGGTGAGGTGCTTCATCATCACGGCCCAGTGCTGGCGCACGCGGATGACCCGCCGCTCCGTCGGGAGCAGGTACTCGTCGATCTCGCGGGGGGCGAGCACGGCCTACACGAGCTCGGTGAAGAAGGTGACGATGCTGTTCGCCGCGTCGGCGAGGATGCCGCCGATGTTCTGCAGCGACTGTGCCGCCGAACCGGGCTGGGTGACCACGAAGAAGATCAGCAACGCGATGGCGAGCAGGCCGACGATCTTCCTGACGTTCACCCTTACCACCGTTCTCGAGAGATGTCGCGAGGCGTTTCTCCACGACTTTCTACAGCACGGGCGCGACCCGTGGTATCCGGCACGCGGGCAGTACGGTCGCGAATCGTGACCGTGGGTGATGGGCTCGTTCCCTGTGTGGGGGGCTTGACGTACGACGCCGCCGGCCGTCTGCTCCTGGTCCGGCGGGGCAACGAGCCTGGTCGGGGCCGGTGGGCCGTCCCCGGGGGGCGCGTGGAGCCCGGCGAGGACGACGCGGCGGCGCTCGTGCGGGAGATGCGGGAGGAGACCGGGCTCGACGTGGCACCCGGACGGCTGATCGGCCGGATCACCCGCGGGCCGTACACGATCGCGGACTACGCGTGCACCGTGCTCGGCGGCGACCTCCGCGCCGGCGACGACGCCCTGGACGTCCGCTGGTGCTCCGGGGCCGACCTCGCGGCCCTGCCCCTCGTCGACGGCCTGCTCGACGTCCTCGCGGGCTGGGACGCGCTGCCGCGCCCCGCGCGCGGCGGGACGTGCTGAGGCACCTCCCGCCGCGCGGGACGGTCAGACGTTCGGCGTGGGGCGGCCGGGCTGCTCGCCGCCGCGCGCGTCGCCGTAGGAGGTCTTGGGGACCATGACCTTGCGCCGGAACGTGCAGACGACCGTGCCGTCCTGCTTGTAGCCGCGCGTCTCCACGTACACCACGCCGCGGTCGTCCTTCGACTTCGACGGGGTCTTGTCGAGCACATCCGTCTCGCCGTAGATGGTGTCGCCGTGGAACGTCGGCTTGGTGTGCTTGAGCGACTCCACCTCGAGGTTCGCGATCGCCTTACCGGAGACGTCGGGCACCGACATGCCCAGCAGCAGCGAGTAGATGTAGTTGCCGACCACCACGTTCCGCTTGAAGTCGGTGGTCTCCTCCGCGTAGTTCGCGTCCATGTGGAGCGGGTGGTGGTTCATCGTCAGCAGGCAGAACAGGTGGTCGTCGTACTCGGTGACGGTCTTCCCGGGCCAGTGCTTGTAGACCGCCCCGACCTCGAACTCCTCGTAGTACCGCCCGAACTGCAACGTCAACGCCTCCTTCGCCGATGAACACCCTGGACGGGTAATCTAGTCAACGGCCCTGCGTCAGGCGGGGAGGCGATCGACACACGGTCTGGAGGTGAGCGCGGTGCCGACGGCACCCGGTTGCAGTAGTTGCCGCGCCCCCCGGAGGACCACCGCCTAGGCCCTCCTCCCGCGGGGGCGCGTGATCCATCACGCCCGCGATCCCCCCGTGGAGGTGCGCTGTGCCTGCGCTGTCCTCGTTCCGCCCCGCCATCCGCCGCGCTCCCCTGGCGCCGCTGCTGCCCAAGCTGCGCGTCCCGGTCTCGGCCTACGTCATCGACTGCGCCGTGTACGTCGACGGCGAACGGCTGCCCGGCCGCTGGTCCCACGACGGCGCCCTCGCCGAGGTCCGCCGGCGCGACGACGGCTTCGTCTGGATCGGCCTGCACGAGCCCGACGAGGAGCAGCTGACCAGCATCGGCGAGGTGTTCGGCCTGCACGAGCTGGCCGTCGAGGACGCCGTGCACGCCCACCAGCGCCCCAAGCTGGAGCGCTACGACGACATGCTGTTCATGGTGCTCAAGACCGTCTGCTACCGCGGCGCGGACCGCACCGGCTCGGAGAGCGAGATCGTGGAGACCGGCGAGGTCATGGCGTTCGTCGGGCACGACTACGTCATCACCGTCCGTCACGGCGAGCACTCCGGCCTGCGTGACGTCCGTCGCAGGCTGGAGGCCGATCCGGAGCAGCTCGCGCTGGGGCCCGCCGCGGTCCTGCACGCCGTGGCCGACCACGTCGTCGACTCCTACCTCGAGGTCACCGAGGCGATCGAGGACGACATCGACGAGATGGAGACCGAGGTCTTCTCCCCGAAGTCGGCGATCGACTCCGAGCAGATCTACGTCATGAAGCGCGAGGTGCTGGAGCTGCGCCGCGCCGTCGTGCCGCTCGCCACGCCGCTGCGCAAGCTGACCGAGGGCTACAGCTCGCTCGTCCCGCACGACGTGCGCTCCTACTTCCGCGACGTCGACGACCACCTGGTCACCGTCGTCGAGCGCGTGGCGGGGTTCAACGAGCTCCTCACGACGCTGGTCGACGCCGCCCTGGCCAAGATCACGATGCAGCAGAACAACGACATGCGGAAGATCACCTCGTACGCGGCGCTGATCACCGTGCCCACGATGATCGCCGGTATCTACGGGATGAACTTCGAGTACATGCCCGAGCTCAGCTCGCCGCTGGGCTACCCGGCGGTGCTGCTGGCCATCGCCGTGATCTGCGGGTTCTTGTTCCGGCAGTTCCGGCGCAACCACTGGCTGTGAGCCCGGGAGCGGGCCGCGGGCGCGGGTCCTAGCCTGTCGGTGTGAACGAGCACCGCCCCGTCAACCCCCTGCGCCTGCTCGACCGCCCCCGCTGGGCCGAGCAGGTGCCGAGCTGGGCCGACGCCAAGCCCGGGATCATCCGGGCCGCGCTGGCCCGCGCGCTGGCCCGGCCGTCGGGCGGCTGGTACGTCCTGGCCGGGAGCCGGGAGGTCCGCGCCGACCGCGCCTTCGGCCGGGTGATCGGCGGCCGCGAGGTCGTCGCCTGGCGCGACGGCGCCGGCACCCTGCACGCGGGGCCGGGCGCCTGCCCGCACCTGGGCGCCGCCCTGTGCGACGCACCCGTGCACGACGGGCGGCTCGTCTGCCGCTGGCACGGTCTCGCGCTGGGGCCGGAGGGGCACCGCGGCTGGCGCACCTTCCCGGTCCACGACGACGGCGTGCTGGCCTGGGTGCGGCTGGAGTCCGCAGGCGAGGCCGTCACCGACGCCCCGGTGCTCGGCCCGCGCCCGGACCCGGAGCGCAGCGTGGCCGCCGTGGCCACCATGATCGGGCGCTGCGAGCCCGAGGACGTGCTGGCCAACCGGCTCGACCCGTGGCACGGCGCGTGGTTCCACCCGTACTCGTTCGCGAACCTGCGGGTGCTGTCCGCGCCCGCCGTGGACTGCCCCGACACCGAGGACCGGTTCCTCGTCGAGGTCGCCTTCACCCTCGTCCCGCGCGTCGGTGTGCCGGTGATCGCCGAGTTCACCTGCCCGGACCCGCGCACGATCACCATGGAGATCGTCGACGGCGAGGGTGCCGGGAGCGTGGTCGAGACGCACGCCACCCCGCTGCGCCCCGACGAGCACGGCCGCCCGCGCACGGCCGTCATCGAGGCGACGGTGGCGCACAGCGACCGCCCCGGGTTCGTGCACACCCGCAAGGTCGCCGGGGCCCTGCGCCCGCTCATGGCGCTGGCCGCGCGGCGCCTGTGGCGCGACGACCTGGACTACGCCGAGCGCCGCTACGCCCTGCGCGCCGCCCGCTGAACGCCCTGCCCGCGGGTCCGGGCGCTACTTCGTCAGGTCCAGGCCCTCGGGCGGGGTCGGGGCGTCCGGGTCGGCCGTGGCCGGCACGCCCGGGGCGCGGCCCAGGAACGTGTGCACGATGTGCTGCTGCCAGCCCGGGACCGTCTGCACGCGCACGTCCTCGAAGCCCACGGCCGTCATCCGGCCGGTGAAGGCCTCCACGCCGTCGAAGTCGAGGACGCTGCGCCACAGGTAGCGGTACAGGTCGGCCGAGCCGGTGCGCAGCCGCCCCATCGGGATGATCACGCCCCAGGAGACGGCGGTCCAGACCGCGCGGCTGCGGAACGCGTCGCGCACGGAGTACTCGTGCACGGCCAGCGGGGCGCCCGGCCGGAGCAGCTCGCGGAAGCGGCGCAGCGCGGCGTTGCGGTCGGACAGGTTGCGCAGCAGGTAGGCGGCGAGGATGCCGTCGTAGCTGCCGTGCACGGCCTTCGTGTCCAGCTCCCCCGCGTCGGCGTGCACGAACCGCACGTGCGACGGCCAGGACTTGCGCCGCGCCACGGCCAGCATCTCGGCGGAGAAGTCCACGGCGGTGATGTCGGCGTGCGGCGCGGCGTCGAGCAGGGCGGCCGTGGACGCGCCCGTGCCGCAGCCCAGGTCCAGCAGGCGGAGCCCCGCTCCCCCGTTCGGCAGGCCCATCCGCTTGGCCGAGAGCCGGAGGTGCTCGTGGTAGCCGGGGTTCGCCCCGACCAGCTTGTCGTAGCTGCGGGCGTGCACGTCGAACGACTTGCTGACGTTCGACGGGTCGATCCGGCGGGGCGTCTTCGGGCTCACGAGGCCCCATCCTGGCCCATGGGCGGGCCCGCCGCCCGTCCCCGGCCGGGGGTGTCGCGGCCGGGGACGGGGACGGGGCGTCAGGCGACGCCGGCCGGCCGGTCCTCGCGGGCCTCGGCGACCTGCTCCTCGCGGTCCTGGGTGGCCCGCCGGGTGAGCTCGGCGCCCGCCTCGGCGTCGCGGGTCAGGTTCTCCCCCGACTCCGGGTCGAACACGTGCGCCTTGCTCGTGTCGAACCAGAACTCCGCCTCGCGGCCCTCCCGCATCCGGCTCGTCGAGTCGATCGACACGATGGCCTGGGTGCGCAGCTCCTCCGAGTCCAGCTCCCGCGACAGGTCGCGCAGCTTCGCCCGGATCGCCTCCGGCGCCTCGTAGGGGATGTAGGCGAACTGGGAGTCGCCGAGCCACTCCGTGACGTCGACGCGGGCGGTGAACGCCGAGCCGCGGTCGCGCTTGGCGTCGTCGACGAACGTCGAGTCCTCGAAGTACTCCGGGCGGATGCCGAGCAGCACCAGCTCGCGGCCGGACACGGCGGCGGCGCGGCGCTCGTCGAGCTGCACCGTGCCGAAGGGCGTCTTCAGCGCGCTGCCCTCGACGGTCGCGGGCAGGAAGTTCATCGGCGGCGAGCCGATGAACCCCGCGACGAACAGGTTGACCGGCTGCTCGTAGAGCTCGCGCGGCGACGCCACCTGCTGGATGACGCCCTTGCGCAGGACGCACACCCGGTCGCCGAGCGTCATCGCCTCGGTCTGGTCGTGCGTCACGTAGACCGTGGTGATGCCCAGCCTGCGCTGCAGCCGCGCGATCTCCGTGCGCATCTGGCCGCGGAGCTTGGCGTCGAGGTTCGACAGCGGCTCGTCGAACAGGAACGCCTCGGCCTGCCGGACGATGGCGCGGCCCATCGCGACGCGCTGGCGCTGGCCGCCGGAGAGGTTGGCGGGCTTGCGCTCGAGGTGCTCGCGCAGCTCCAGGACGTCGGCCGCCTCGTCGACGCGGCGCCGGACCTCGTCGTCGGGGGTCTTGCTCAGCCGCAGCGGGAACGCGATGTTCTCGAACACGCTCAGGTGCGGGTAGAGGGCGTAGTTCTGGAACACCATGGACAGGTTGCGGTCGCGCGGCGCCTTGTCGTTGACCCGCTCGCCGCCGATGAGCAGGTCGCCGGAGGTGATGTCCTCCAGCCCCACGATCATCCGCAGGAGCGTGGACTTGCCGCACCCCGAGGGCCCGACGAGGATCATGAACTCCCCGTCGGCGATGTCCAGGCTGACGTCGTTGACGGCGGGGAAGCCGTCGCCGTACTTCTTGACCAGGTGGTTGATCTCGATCCGAGCCATCGTGCCTATCCCTTCACGGCGCCGTTGGTGAGACCGGCGACGATGCGTCGCTGGAAGAGCAGGACGAGGACGATCACCGGGATGGTGACGACCACGGCGGCCGCCGCGATCGCGCCGGTGGGGTCCTCGAACTGCGACGCGCCGGAGAACAGCCCCAGCGCGGCGGGGACGGGTCGCGCGGCGCCCGTGGACGTCAGTGAGATCCCGTAGACGAAGTCGTTCCAGGCCAGGAAGAACGCGATGATCGCGGTGGTGAACACCCCGGGCGCCGCGAGCGGCACGATCACCTTGCGGAACGCCTGCCAGGTGGTGGCCCCGTCGACCTGGGCCGCCTGCTCCATCTCCCAGGGGATCTCCCGGAAGAACGCCGACATCGTCCAGATCGAGATGGGCAGCGTCAGCGACAGGTACGGGATGATCAGGCCGGGCCAGGTGTCGTAGAGCCCGATCTGGCGCCACAGGTTGAACAGCGGCGTGACGATCGAAATCACCGGGAAGATCGCCACGGCCAGTGCCGTGGACAGGATCAGCTTCTTGCCCGGGAAATCCAGCCGGGCGATCGCGTAGGCCGCGAACATCGCCAGCAGGCAGGACAGGAACGTGGCGATCAGGCAGATGCCGAACGAGTTGAGCAGCGCGGGCAGGAACAGCTCGCTCGCGTCACCGGTGAGGATGAGCGCGTAGTTC
>JAPLAT010000626.1 GCA_026393175.1 Pseudonocardiales bacterium | reverse complement strand
GTCCCAGCCCGGCGCCGCCGCCGGTGACGGCGACGGTCCGCCCGGCGAGCGCGCCGGGCGGCGGGTCGGCCTGCGCCCCGCGCCAGGTGGCGGAGCGGGCGAGGTACCCGACCCGCGAGAAGCCGGGGGCGACGGTGCGGTCGAGGAGCGTGTCCAGCGCGCGGGTCAGCACCGGTCCATCGTTCACACCCCGGCGGGCGGGCGCGCGACGAGCTCCGCCGGGACCCGCCGCGTGTGCACCTGCACACCGCCGCGGACGGTCCCGCCGGCCAGCTCCGCCATCGCGATGCAGGTGTGCGCCCAGACCGTCAGCTGGATCTCCTTCGCCAGCGGGATGCGGTCGTAGAGCAGGTGGGAGACGGTGTCCCCGGGCCGGGCCCACGACTCGATCGTGAACACGAGCGCGCCCGCGGGCTCCGCGTCGGCCCGGAACTCGATCTGCCCGGCCTCGAGGTGGCCGTAGAGGGTCGCGAGGCGGATCGCCCGCGGCTCCGCGGAGACCACCCGGACGGGGCCGTCCCAGGGGCCGGGGATGCGGATGCGGAACTCGTCGCCCGGGCGCATCGGCCCGTCGGTGCCCCGGGTGCGCAGGAACACCGCGACGTCGGGCACGGCGCAGTTGGGCTCCTCGGCGAACCGGCCCATCAGCGCCTCCGGCGAGAGCCCCGGGGCGTCGACCACGATCGTGTAGCGGCGGTGCAGCAGGTCGCCCACCCCGTCGGCGACGCGCTGGACGCGGTCGTCGAGGTACGCGGCCGGGACCGGCTCGGGCAGGTCGGAGGCGTCACCCGCCTCCTGCCGCCGGTGCACGGACGGTCCGCCGGGCAGGCGGTGCCACAGGACCCGGGCCATCCCGGCGGGCCAGCGCAGGTACTCGCGTAGTCGCACGGGAGTACGGGTACCCGTTCCCGGTGATCGGCACCCTCCCCGACGTGGCCGCCGTGGTCGACGAGCTGCGCGAGCGGCACGTCAACTACGACGAGCGCCTCGCCCCCCCGTACGTGACCGACGGCTGGCACATCGACCGGCTGGCCGTCGACCTCGGGCGGGAGGCGCCCGGCGAACCGGAACCGGGCGGGCTGGTGGCCCGCGCCGACGACCTGGTGAACGACTACGAGTTCACCGACCCGTCGATCCTGCGGGCGACCTACCGGAGCCCGGGCGACCTCGTCGGGCGCGACATCCTGCTGGAGGGCCGGTTCGGGCCGCTGCGGTTCCTGCTGGGCGTGCGGATCACCGCCGAGCTCGACGAGCTGCGGGAGACCCCGGACGGGCCGGAGCGGGTGGTCGGCTGGACCTACCAGACCCTCGACGGGCACCTGGAGGAGGGCAGGCTGACCTACGAGATCGCCAAGAACCTCACCACCGGGGAGGTGCAGTTCCGGATCGACGCGTACTCCCGGCAGGGCCGCATCCGCAACCCGCTGTTCCGCCTCGGGTTCACCCTGTTCGGCCGGCGGACCCAGGTCCGCTTCTACCGCGCCGCGCTCACCCGGCTGACCGACCGGCTGCACCGGCGGCCCGAGCGGCCCCGCCCGGACGAGGACGGGCTGGTGCACGTGCCCACCGGCACCCGGCCCGGCCGCTTCGAGTGGCTGACCCTGCGCATCCTGCACCCCGGCGCCGTGGGCCCCGCGCGCGCCGAGCAGGGCTAGGGGCTCGGCCCGAGCAGGCCTACGGGAGCGCCCGCACCAGGTCGATCGCCCGGGCGAGGGTGTCGAGCCGCTCGTGCACCGTGTCCCCCGCCGGGTAGAGGCGCACGGTCGTCACCCCGGCGGCGGCCCAGTCGGCCAGCCGGGCCCGGACGCGCTCCTCGGTGCCGAGCAGCGTCGTGCCCAGGACCATGTCGTCGTCGACGGCCGCCGCCGCGCCCGCCCGGTCCCCGGCCAGCCACAGCGCGCGCACCCGGTCGGCCCGCTCGCCCCAGCCCTGGCGGCGGTAGGCGTCGAAGTAGAAGTTGGACGTGGCCGTGCCCATCCCGCCGAGGCTGAACGCCACCCCCGGCCGGCGGGCGTCCACCATGGCGGCCAGGTGGTCCTCGTCGCGGGCGAAGGCGACCTCGGCGCCCTGGCACAGGTCGAGGTCGGCGAGCCGGCGCCCGGCCGCCTCGGCGCCCGCGCGCAGCGGGTCGAGGTAGGCCGCGGCGCCCTCGGGCACGAAGCTGGTGCCCAGCCAGCCGTCGGCCACCTCGCCGGTCAGCGCGAGCATCCGCGGCGAGAGGGTGGCGAGGTAGACGGGGATGTCCGGGTTGGGCGCGGTGGAGGTGCGCATCGGGCGCCCCTCCCCGCCGGGCAGCGGGATGCGGACGTGCCGGCCGTCGTGGGCCACCTTCTCCCCGGCGAACACCGACCGGATCACCTCGACGGTCTCCCGGGTGCGGCCCAGCGGGTGCGCGAACGGGACGCCGTGCAGCCCCTCGACGACCTGGGGCCCCGAGCTGCCCAGCCCGAGCAGGAACCGGCCCTCCGACATGTCGGCCAGCGTCAGCGCGGTCTGCGCGACGAGCACCGGGCTGCGCGTGCCGACCTGCAGGACGCCCGAGCCGAGCAGCATCCGCGAGGTGCGGGCCGCGAGGTAGCCCAGCGCGGACGGCGCGTCGGAACCCCAGGCCTCCGCGACCCAGCAGACGTCGAGCCCGAGCCGCTCGGCCTCGACCGCGAACTCCACGGTCTGCGCCCACGGCGCCCCGGACGCCTCCAGGGTCGTCGCGGTCCTCACCGCTCGGCCCGCTCCTTGATCGCCGCGAGGTTGGCCTCCATGCCGGCCCGCCACTCGCGCAGCCGCCCGGCGACGATCCGCTCCTCCTTCTCCGGCCACCGCCGGATCGCGCCGGTGAGGCCCGACGGCCCCGGCCCCATCCGGGCCCACTGCCGCAGGTGCGTGCCGGCGCCGTCGGGGGTGAGCTCGAAGCGCCAGCTCGCGGTGGGGTTCCGCGGGTCCTCGACGTCCCAGCCGAAGCACCGCGGCGGGTCGCACACCACCACCCGCGACACCGTGCTCCACTCCCCCGCCGCGGGGTGGGAGTTCCAGCCCCGGAACGGGCGGCCGACGGCAGGACCGCCGGGCTCCAGCCACTCCACCCGCTGCAGCTCGGTGCTGACCTCGGCGACCAGGTGGATGTCGCAGACCAGCTCCCACACCCGCTCCGGCGGGGCGGCGACCGTGATCGCGGCCTCGGTCGTCGGGCCGTCGGCGTACCTCATCGAACCCCCTCGGTCTCGGAGGGGAACCTAGCCCCTCTCGACGTGCGCGCGCACGCTGCGCCCGTCCTCGGACAGCCATCCCGACCGCTCCGCGACGGCGACCATGGCCGTCCAGCGGTCGGCCCAGTCCGGGGCGGTCGCGGCGAGCTGCGCGCGGGACCGGAGCACCGCCAGGTCGAGCCAGACGGTGCCGTCGTCCTCGGCGTGGCCGGTGCCGGTGCGCTGGAGCGCGGAGCGCAGCCCGGCCGGGTCGAGCGCGGTCTCGACGTGCAGGCGGCGGCAGTCGTCCGCGTCCTGCACCAGCGCGCCGTCGGCGGCGAGGGTCACGACCATGGCCCGATCCTCCTCCCGCGCCGGCCGCCCGTCGCCGTCGGGGGGCGGGGCTAGCGTGCCGGGCATGGCACTGAGCACGGACGAACGGGAGCGGTTCCTCGCCGAGCCGCACGTCGCCGCCCTGTCGGTGGCGGCGGGCCCCGGGCGCGGGCCGCTGACCGTCCCGACGGTCGCCGGCACCCCCGCCGACCTGCGGGAGCTGGCCGAGCGCTACCTGCCGGCCGACCAGGTGGAGGAGTACCTGGCGATGGCGCAGGCCGACCACGGCCCCCAGCTGCGCATCCACCTGCGCCCGCAGCGCTGGCTCTCCGCCGATCTCGGGCCGGTGTGACCCGGGCCGGTCCTCAGGGCTCGTCGGGCGGGGTGAACAGCCCGCCGTCCTTGAGCGTGCCCACCACGACGGTGGTCTCCACCGCCGTCACGAGGTCCAGCCAGGGCGCGCAGGTCGTCACGTCGTGCAGGGCGTCGACGCCGGGCACGGCCACCTCGGCGAGCAGCGGCCGGTCCCCGGACACGACGCAGGCCCGCAGCACCCAGGGCTCCCGGCGCAGCGCCGCGGCCACGCCCGTGACGTGCCGGGGCGCCGCGGACGCGCGCAGCACCGCGCGCAACCCGAAGCCCAGCCGCGCGGGGTCCACGACGACGCGCACCCGCAGCCTGCCGTCGCGGCGCAGCCGGTCCACCCGGCGCGGGACGGCGGAGTGCGACAGCCCGGTGGCGCCGGCGAGGGCGGCGTCGTCGCGGCGGGCGTCGAAGGCCAGTGCCGCGAGCAGCATCCGGTCGGTCCCGCCCAGGTCCTTGACCTCGCCGAAGGGCGCGTTGGCCGGCGGCGGGAGGTAGCCGGCGAGGGCCTCGTGCTCCTCGTCGGTGAGCAGGCCGGGGCGCCACTCGTCCTCGGTGCGCACGTAGCGCAGCACCGTGTCGGCGGCGGCGTCGAGCACGCCGTGCAGCCGGGGCAGCTCGTCGCCGACCAGGCGGGCGAGCCGGGCCGGCGGGCAGCCGATCTCGGCGAGCGTGCCGGTGGCGAGCAGGTGGGCGAGGCGGGTGTCGCGGCGGCGGGCCAGCGCGAGCGCGGCCACGCGCTCCTGCCCCGGCTCGCAGCGCAGCCGCACGATCGTGCCGGCCTCGGCCGCAGGCACCCCGATGACCTGCACGGCCCCCGAGGAGATCAGGCGGGTGGCGCGGCGGGCGACGACGCCCTCGGGCTCGGCCAGCACCTCGGCGATCCGGGACCACGGCAGCCGCCCGTCGACCTGCAGGGCACCGACGATCCGGCGGTCGGTCGCGTCGAGGACGTCGCCCACCGCACCCCCGCCGTTCCCGTTCCGTTCACGCTCCGGGCGCAGTATGCCGTCAGCGCCGGGACGGCCCGACGCCCAGGTGTCGCAGCAGGTTGGCCGAGAACCGGTCGCCCATCGTCTTCATCGTCGCCGACATCACGGTCCGCACGGCCGGTGCGGCGAGCCGCGACAGCGGGAGCTCGACGTCGAGGGTCAGGCTGATGGACAGGTGGGTGCCCTCCCCGGCGTCGGCCAGCGCGTACCAGCCCTCGGCGCCCGTCCGCTCCGTGACGCCCGCGGGCGGCGCGTGGGTGTAGTCGATCCGCTTGCCCTCGGTGAACACCATCCGTTCGGTGAACACCGGCGTGATGCCGACGCCGAGCACGGACAGGCCGACGAGGTGCCACCGCCAGTACTCGGCCCCGTCCTCGACGTCACCCACCTCGATGCGCCGCAGCAGCGGGGTGAGCTGCGGCAGGAGCACCGGGTCGGTCAGCACCTCCCAGATGCGCTCGCGGGGCGCGGGGACGACGGCCTCGGACTCGGTGGTCGCGGAGAAGCGGGACACCCCGGCAGTGTCGCCGACCCGGGCCCCCGGCGCCCCTCGGCCCGCCCGCCCCCGACCCGCCGGTCCGGCACCGTTGACATGTGACCATTTGGTCACCTATCTTTCCCGGGTGCCCGGCACCCCGGACGACGACGCGGTCTTCAAGGCCCTCGCCGACGCCACCCGCCGGCACCTGCTCGACCAGCTCTTCGCGCGCGACGGCCGCACGCTCGGCGAGCTGGAGGCCGGCCTGGACATGACCCGCTTCGGTGTCATGAAGCACCTCAAGGTGCTGGAGGAGGCCGGGTTGGTCACCACCCGTCGGGAGGGCCGGGAGAAGCGGCACTTCCTCAACGCGGTGCCGATCCGGCTGATCCACGACCGGTGGATCGACAAGTACACCGAGCAGCGGATCACCGCGCTCACCGACCTCAAGGGCGAACTGGAGAACGAGCCATGAGCACCCCGGAGCAGGACCCCACCACCGTCCAGATCCACCGCGTGTACATCTCGGCCCCCGCGCAGCGCGTGTGGGACGCCATCACCGACCCCGCGTGGACCGACCGCTACGGCTACGGCGGCGTCGTCGACGTCGACCTGCGCCCCGGCGGCCGGTTCGTCTCCTCGGCGGGCGAGGGCATGCGGGCGGCCGGGGTCACCGGGCCGATCGTCGACGGCGAGGTGATCCAGGCGGACCCGCCGAAGCTGCTCGTGCAGACGTGGCGGCTGGTGATGGACGAGGGCATGAAGGCCGAGGGCTTCACCCGGCTCACCTACGAGCTGCACGAGGAGTGGGGCGTCACGCGGCTGACGGTGCGCCACGACGTGTCCGGGGCGCCGGGGGTCGCGGCGATGGTCGCCGGGCGCGGCGACGACACGAGCGCGGGCGCGGGCGGGGGCGGGTGGCCGTGGATCCTCAGCGACCTCAAGAGCCTGCTGGAGACCGGCACCGCGTTCACCCGCGCGACGCCCGCCTGAGGTCCGGCGTCCCGGCCCGGACCGGGTCACCGCACGGCGTAATCACCGTATAGGCGGGCGGCGGCCGGGCGGATCCCGCGCCCGGTCTCCGTCCCCCGCCCGGATTCGGCCGCACCCCACCGACCTGGCGTTCCCCACGACCGGACACCCCGTCCGGGCGGATCCGCCAGGAGGTGGACCACGTGGATGCCTATGACCCCGGGTTCGACGTCATCAGGGTTCCGGATCGAGGACCTCCCGCACGAGGGGCCGGCGACCTCGCCTGCGCGGGGACGTCGGCACCGGCCGCGGCGTCCTGGCCGATCCCCCGGGGCCGACCGGACGGCCCGACGTCGTACGACGGGCGGCGACGCCGGGTCGGGTGCCACCACCCGGACCACGCTTCTTGCCCGGATACTTACTCTCCGTTGACATCGGCAATACTGATCGGGTGAACAGGATCCTCCGCTTCATCCACGGCATGCTGTGGAGGGTCGTGGTCACGGCGACGCTGCGGTCACCGCTG
>JAPLAT010000226.1 GCA_026393175.1 Pseudonocardiales bacterium | reverse complement strand
CCGTCGCCGTCACCGGCGGCGGCGCCGGGCTGGGCCTGGCCACCGCCGAGGGCGTGGCGCGGCTCGGGGCGGCGGTGCACCTCGTCGTGCGCGACGAGGAGCGCGGCGCCGCCGCCCGCGACCGGGTCGCCGCCGCCGTCCCCGGGGCGGTGCTGCACGTGACCCGCTGCGACGTCTCCGACCTCGACGACGTCCGCCGCGCCGCCCCGGACCTGGCCGGGGTGGACGTGCTCGTGCACAACGCCGGTGTCCTGCCGCCCGGACGGCGCACCACCGCGCAGGGCCACGAGCTGACCCTCGCGACGCACGTGCTCGGCCCGCACCTGCTCACCCGGCTGCTGGCCGGCACCGTCACCCGCGTCGTGTTCGTGTCCTCGGGCGGGATGTACGCCCAGCGGCTGCGGTTCGACGAGCCCGAGCCGTACGACGGCACCACCGCCTACGCCCGGACGAAGCGGATGCAGGTCGTGCTCGCCGGACTGTGGTCGGCCCGCCTCGACGCCCACGCCGTGCACCCGGGCTGGGCGGCCACCCCCGGGCTGAGCAGCTCGCTGCCCGGCTTCGCGACGGCGCTCGGCCCGCTGCTGCGCACCCCCGCCGAGGGCGCGGACACCGTGGTGTGGCTGGCCGCCGCCCCGGCGGCCGTCGCCGGGACGGGCCGGTTCTGGCACGACCGCCGCCCCCGGCCCGAGCACGTGCTGCCCTGGACCCGGGAGGGCGCGGGCGACCGCGCCCGGCTGTGGGCGCTCTGCGAGTCGCTCACGGCCTGAGCCGGCCCCGGCCGGCGCCGGACCGTCAGCCGGCGAGCAGGGCGTCGGCCGCCCGCAGGACGTGGGCCGCGGCGGCCGCGCCGTCGCCCCCGGGGCGCAGCTGCGCCAGCCCCAGCAGCCAGGCCATCACCAGGTCCGCCCGCAGGTGCGCGTCCGCCGGGTCCGCATCCGGGTCGCGCCGGGCGGCCAGCGCGGCGAACGCGTCCCGGTACGCCGCGCCGACGCGGGCGTGCACCTCCTCGGCGGCGGCCCCGTCCGAGCGCAGCACGGCGAAGAACATCGAGGTCGGGGCCCCGTCCCCGTCGAGCAGGGCGGCCAGGATCCGCGGCAGCAGCGTTTCCGGCGGCCCCTCGCGCAGCGGGCGCAGCGCGAGCTCGGTGACGGCCTCGGCGAACAGGGCCTCCTTGTTGCCGAAGTAGCGGAACAGCAGCGCCTGGTTCACCCCGGCGCGCTCGGCCACCGCGCGCACCGTCGTCCGCTCGAACCCGCCCGCCGCGAACAGCTCGCGCGCCGCGGTGAGCAGCGCGCCGCGGGTGGCGGCGGCGTTGCGCGGTCGGGTGGCGTGCGTCATGCACCGATGACAGCACATCGCGCGGCGGTTGGGAGGTCCGGCACCGGGGTAGTCGCCGGCATGGCACAGCACGACGACCAGGACCAGCCCGACGCCCCCGACCTCGGCGCGTCGGTGCAGCTGGAGAGCTCCGAGACCCTGGAGTCCACCGAGGGTGACGTCGACGGCCTCGACGCGGGCTACGTCCCGCCGGACCGTCCCTACGCCCTCGACGACCCGGGCGTCACCGGTGCCGGGATGCGCGCGGGCGACTCGCTCGACGAGCGGTTGGCCCGCGAGGCGCCCGAGGAGGAGGTCGTCGACCCCGACCGGGCCGGGCGCGTGCGGATCGCGGGCGAGGGTGCCGCGCTGGAGACGGAGGACGCGATGGAGGGGGTCGACGTGGGCATCGACGGCGGCGCGGCGTCGGCGGAAGAGGCGGCCGTGCACCGGGTGGACGGCGACGGGCGGGTGGACGGGGAGCCCTCGGTCGCGGCCGACCCGGCGCTGGACGACCCCGAGGTCGACGCGCTGCTGGAGGACCCGCGCGACGGGCGGGCGGCGCGCTCCGACGCCGCGCGCGACGCCGCCGACGTGCTCGACGGCGCGCCGGACGCGGGCGGTGCGGCCGCCCCGGCGTCGGGCCGCACGGACGCCGGGCCGCACACCGGTCTGTGACGGCGCGGCGCATGATGGGGTGGTGGACGCCGTGGACCCCGAGGACGCGACCCGGAGCGGGATGACCCCGGCCGGGTCGCCGCGGCGGCCGGGGCCGCTGCTGTGGCTGCGCTACGCCTTCGGCGGCGGGCTGCCCCCGCGCTACCGGGACTGGGTGCTGCACGACGTCACCACGCGCACCTGGCCCTTGCGGCAGATGCTGCGCTCGGTGGTGCAGCTGGTGCCGATCGCGGCGCTGCTGGTGCTGGTCGTGCCCGGCGAGCTGTGGGTGCGCCTGGTCGCCGTGCTCGGCGGGGCGCTGGTGGGGATGCTGTACGCGGCGTCGTTCGTCCAGCAGACGACGGAGCACCGCGCGATGAAGGCGGGGTGGCCCCCGGGGTACGCCCAGGCGGTGCGGGACCGGCGCCACGAGGCGCGGCGGGCCGAGGAGCTGATCCGGTACGTCGAGCGGTACCGGGGCGGCCCTACTCCGCCGGGTTCGGACGGGCCGGGTTCCCCTGGGTGAGCCGCGCCAGCTCCCCGTCCAGGTCCATCACGCCGGACTCGTCACCGAACGCGACCAGCTCGGCCGTCGTCTCGACGAAGTGCCGCAGCAGGTCGCGGTCGACCTCCATGACGGCCCGGCCGTCGGTCGAACGGATCTCGATCTCGACGATGTCGTAGCCCTGCACGACCTGCGGGGAGAAGCGGATGTCACCCTCGCCCGCGTCGCCGTCCAGGCCGTCGCGCACCAGGTCGCGCCCGACCAGCCACTCGACCCAGCGGTCCTGCCTGGTCCGGACGGCGAGGGTGACGGCGAAGGGGTCGGACGCGGCGTAGCTCCAGCGCGTCACCACGGGCGCGGGCCGGCCGTGCAGCACGGTGAACATGTCCTGCTGGACCGAGTCGGTGCTCCGGTCGACGTTCATCGGGACCCCCTGCGGATCGTCGCGTCCGCCGCGTGCTGCGACGGTCTCACCGGTCTGATCGCCGCGGGTCCCGGAAACGCTGCACCTGCCGCCCCGGTTCACCCGAACCAGTGAGGGCGACGCGCTGGGTGACCGCCCGCCCCCCGTTGCAGCAAAGCCACTTTCACGCAACGAGATGGCGTGAAAGTGGCTTTGCTGCAACCGGGTCGGGCGGGCGACGGGGTCAGGCCGGGTCGTCCGCCGTGACCACCCAGATCCCGCCCTGGCCCGTCCGCGCGGGCTGGCCCAGGGTGAGCAGCCGCCCCTCGCCGCCCGGGCCGGCGACCGTGACCGCGACGGTGCCGTCCCCGGCGGGGTCGCCCACGGAGGTGTCCGCGGCCGTCCAGCCCCGGGCGGCGGTCACGTAGGACAGGGCCACCTCCGCGGGGTCGAGCAGCCAGGGCTGCGCGCCGCCGTCCGCGGCGGCCTGCAGCCCCGCGGCCTCGGCCGCGCTGCGGGCGGGCCAGGGCAGGTCCACGGCGGGCGCGGCGGGCGTGGCGGCGTCCGGGGCGGGCCCGGGTGCCGGGGACGCGGGCGCCGCGGGGGCCGGTACCGCCGGCGTCGCCGTACAGCCGGCGGCCAGCGCGGCGGCCAGGGCGGCGGCGAGCGCCGTGAGCGGGAGGCGGCCGGCTCGGACGATCACCACCCGACGGTAACCGGCCCCACCCGCCCCGGCCGCGGCGCCGCGCGGGCCCGTCCGGGTGGTGCGCCGCGGCGCCGCGCGGCCCTCTCCGTCAGGGGGTGAACGCGTGTTCCGTCGATCACTAGGGTGCTCCCGGAGCAGAGTGGCGACGACGCGAGGTGAGTGCATGAACCCGTCAGCAGAGGCCTTCTACGCGGCGCGGGACTTCCTGTGGACCCATCGGGAGGACTACGACACGGCCTACCGCGAGTTCGCGTGGCCCGCGATCGAGGAGTTCAACTTCGCCCTCGACCACATCGACGCGGTGGCGGCCGACCCCGAGCGGGGCGCCAAGCGGGCGCTGTGGATCGTCGAGGGTGACGGCAGCGAGGCGCACTGGACGTTCGCCGAGCTCGCGGAGCGGTCGAACCGGGTGGCGAACTGGCTGCGCGGGCACGGCGTGGCCCGGGGCGACCGGGTCATCCTCATGCTCGGCAACCAGGTGGAGCTGTGGGAGACCCTGCTCGCGGCGATGAAGCTGGGCGCGGTCGTCATCCCGGCGACGACCCTGCTCACCGCCGCGGACCTGCGCGACCGGCTGGACCGGGGCAACGCCAAGCACGTCGTGGTCGGCGGGGCCGACGCGGCCAAGTTCGAGGACGTCGCGGGCGACTACACGCGCATCGCGGTCCGCGGCGCCCCCGAGGGCTGGCTGGACTACGCCGACGCCTCGTCGGCGCCCGCGGAGTTCACCCCGGACGGGACCACCCGCGGCAGCGACACCCTGCTGCTCTACTTCACCTCCGGCACGACGGCCAAGCCGAAGCTCGTCGAGCACACGCACGCCTCCTACCCGGTCGGGCACCTGTCGACCATGTACTGGATCGGGCTCGAGCCCGGCGACGTGCACCTCAACATCTCCTCCCCGGGCTGGGCGAAGCACGCCTGGAGCAACGTCTTCGCGCCGTGGATCGCCGAGTCGTGCGTCCTGGTCATGAACTACGCCAAGTTCGACGCGCAGAGCGTGCTCGGCGTGCTCGACCGCTGCGGGGTCACGAGCTTCTGCGCCCCGCCGACGGTGTGGCGCATGCTCATCCAGGCCGACCTGTCCGGGCTGGCGAACCCGCCGCAGAAGGTCGTCGGCGCGGGGGAGCCGCTCAACCCCGAGGTCATCGAGCAGATCGAGAAGGCCTGGGGCGTGCGGATCCGCGACGGGTTCGGGCAGACCGAGTCCACCGTGCAGATCGGCAACCCGCCCGGCCAGACCGTCAAGCCCGGCTCGATGGGGCGGCCCATCCCCGGCTACCCGATCGTCCTGGTCGACCCGGCGACCGGGGAGAAGGGCGTCACCGAGGGCGAGATCTGCATCGACCTGGACCGGCGGCCGCTGGGGCTGATGGTCGGCTACTTCGGCGACCCCGAGCGCAACGCCGAGGCCATGGCGGGCGGGGTCTACCACACCGGCGACGTCGGCAGCCGCGACGCGGACGGCTACATCACCTACGTCGGGCGCGCCGACGACGTGTTCAAGGCCAGCGACTACCGGATCAGCCCGTTCGAGCTGGAGAGCGTGCTCATCGAGCACCCGGCCGTCGCCGAGGCGGCGATCGTGCCGTCGCCGGACCCGGTGCGCCTCGCGGTCCCCAAGGCCTACGTCGTGCTGGCGGCGGGCCACGAGCCCACCGAGGAGACCGCCCGGGCGATCCTCGAGTTCGCCCGCGACAACCTCGCCCCCTACAAGCGGATCCGCCGCCTGGAGTTCGGCGAGCTGCCCAAGACGATCTCGGGCAAGATCCGCCGGGTGGAGCTGCGCGGGCGCGAGGCCGAGCTGCACGCCGCCGCCGACGCGACGCCGCCGGGAGAGTTCACCCTCTAGGAGCCGAGCGGGGTCGAGCGGTCTGGGGGATGCTGTGACCGGTCGCACGCGACACAACCGCGTGCGATCGGTCGTCCGTCGCCGGCGGTCACCCGTTCGGCGCTCGTGATCCCGAGGCGGCGAACGCGCGGTCCCGGCACAGCGAAACCCGGGGGTGAGCACGATGACGAGCGGTGGTCTCATGGCCGCGGAGCTGGCCGACATGCCGGGGGTGTGGCGGCGGCTGCTGGACGCGCACGTCCCCGACCGGCTGGGCCGGTGCTCGGCCTGCCGCACCGCGGGCGGGTCGGGTGCCCTGTGGCCCTGCAGCCTGCACCGGGTGGCGGTGGAGGCGCGGCGCCTGCACGGGCTCCGGTTGGGCCGGGCCGTGGCGGGGAGTGACCGCGTGGCCCCGGCTCAGGAGCCCGACGGGGAGTAGTGCCCCGGCCAGTCGGCGTGCCGGATCCGGGTGATCTCGCGCACCTCGCCGATCGTGCACCACTCGTCGCGACCCAGCCGCGCGAGCGGTCGCAGCTTGCCGATCTCGGGCAGGCCGCCGTCGTGCGGGTCGCCGTCGAACAGGTCGGTGGCGATCGAGGCGTGCACCACCCGGCCGATGACGATCGTCGAGTCGCCCAGGGTCAGGGCCTGCTCCAGGCGGCACTCCAGCGCCACTGGTGACCCGGCCACCCGCGGCGGGGCCACCCGCACGCTCGGCTCGGCCGCCAGCCCGACGGCGGAGAACTCGTCGACCCCGGCCGGGAAGTCCGTGCCGGTCGCGTTGACCTGCTCGAACAGGGACTCGGTGGCCAGGCACACGACGAACTCGCCGGTCTCACGGACGTTGGTCAGCGAGTCCTTCACCCCGACGCTGGTGAACTGCACCATCGGCGGGTCCACGCACGAGACCGTGAAGAACGAGTGCGGGGCGAGGTTGTCCACCCCGGCGGCCGATCGCGTGGAGACCCACGCGATGGGGCGGGGCACCACCACCGACGTCAGCAGCTTGTAGAACGGGCGGGCGCCCAGCTCGGCGGGGTCCAGGTCGGTGCGCATGGCCGCGATCATCCCCCGTAGCGTCGGGCGGCGTGCGGCGGGAACGGCGGGAACGGGCGCGGCGACAACGAGCACTGGGGCTGGCGCTCGGCGCGGTCGCGGACGCGCTGCTGGGCGATCCGCGCCGCGGGCACCCCGTCGCGGGCTTCGGCTCGCTCGCCGCGGCCTGCGAGCGGCGCACCTACCGCGACGACCGGGTCGCGGGCGCCGGGCACGTCGCCCTGCTCGTCGGCGGCGCCGTGGTGCTCGGCCGGGTGCTGGAGCGCGGCCCGGGGCCCTGGCGGGTGCTCGTCACCGCCGCCGCCACCTGGACCGTGCTCGGCGGGGCGTCGCTGGCCGGGCACGGGGCCGCGCTCGGCGCCGAGCTGGCGGCGGGCGACCTGGCCGCGGCGCGGGAGCGCCTGCCGTCGCTGTGCGGGCGCGACCCGGCCGCGCTCGACGCGGCCGGGCTGGCCAGCGCCGGCACCGAGTCGCTGGCCGAGAACACCTCCGACGCGGTGGTGGCGCCGCTGTTCTGGGGTGCGGTCGCGGGCGTGCCGGGCCTGCTCGGGTACCGCGCGGTGAACACCCTCGACGCGATGGTCGGGCACCGCTCCCCGCGCTACGCCCGCTTCGGCTGGGCCGCGGCCCGGCTCGACGACCTCGCGAACCTGGTCCCGGCGAGGGCCTGCGCAGCGCTGACCGTTCTGCTCGCCCCCGCCGTCGGCGGGTCGCCACGGGCCGCGCTGGCGGCCTGGCGGCGCGACGCGGGCGGGCACCCGAGCCCCAACGCGGGCCCGGTCGAGGCGGCGGCGGCCGGGGCGCTCGGCGTCGGCCTGGGCGGGCG
>JAPLAT010000703.1 GCA_026393175.1 Pseudonocardiales bacterium | reverse complement strand
CCGACGCAGCTCGCGATCGCGACCCGGCGGATCGGCACCGCCGGGGCTTCCGAGGTGGACATGAGGCTCCTGTTCGTCCGTGTGCGACGGAGGGTGCGGCAACCGGCCCAGCTCCGCTACACCCATACGGGGGTGACTGAGCGTAGCCTGACCTCGACAGGGTGTGACGACGGGCACCGGTGTGCGGCGGGTGCGTCGCGCCCACGTTCGGCCGACGCCCGGGCCGCGGGACCGGACGTATCGTCCCGGCGTGGCCGTCCACCGCTCCCGGCTCCCGTTCGCCCGGTCCGCAGGCGGCCTCGCGGTGCTGGTGGTGCTCGTGGTCGTCGTCGCCCGGCAGTACGGCACACCCGTGGGGGGTGCGTCCTACCCGGTCCTCGTCGCGGCGCTCGCCGTCGCCGCCGTGCTGGTGTACACCGTCCTCACCCTCGACCCGGGCTGGATCTCCTGGCGGCGGGCGGTGGCCGCACTCGCCCTGGCCTCGCTCGCCGTACCCGGGTGGTCCGCACTCGCCGCGCTGGTCTCCGCGGCCGCCCCGAACACCCCCCTCGCCTGGATCACGGCCGTCCTGGCCGGGACGGCGCACCTCCCCCTGCTGGCGGCCTTCTCGCTGCTGCCCCTGCTGGCCGTGCGATACCTCGGCCGGGGCTCCACGCGCCGCCCGGTCGCGGCCGTCCTCGGGCTCCTCGCCGCGGCCGTCGTGTCCTTCGCGGCGTTCTTCGACGACTTCGCGCCGCTCGCCGCCCGTGCGCCGCTGGTCTGGCCGCCCGGCGTCGCCCTCGGCACGGCCCTCAACGCCGCCTTCCTGGCCACCGTCCTGCTCGGCCCGCTGGCGGTCCTGCTCGCCGCCCGCCGCGCCGACGCCGAGGCCGTGCGCCGGCTCGCCACTGTCGGGGCGTCGTCGCTGGCCGGGGCGGCGCTCGTCATGCTCTGCGGGTCGGTGGGGCCCTCGGACGCCGACGCCGCGGCCGCCGTCGTGTACGGCGGGATGTACCTGGCGGTGGCCGTCGCCGCCGTGGGCGCGTCGCGCGCGGTCACGGTCCGGACGGCCGCGGCCGTCGAGCGCCGCGACGACGGTGCGGTGCCGGTGGCCGGCCCGGCCCGGCCGACGGCGGACCCGGTGCCGGACGGTCCCCTCGGTCAGCTGACCGCACGGGAGAACGAGATCCTCGCGCTGCTCGCCGAGGGCCTGTCCAACGCCGGGATCGCCGCCCGCCTGGTGCTGTCCCAGCGCACCGTCGACGCCCACCTGCGCTCGGTGTTCGCCAAGCTCGACCTGCCGGACTCCCCGCAGGCCAACCGCCGGGTGCACGCCGTGCTGGCCTACCGCGACGGCACCCGCGCCCCCCGCGCGACCGGTTAGGCGTTTTCGCCGATGCGGTCCTGAGCAGCGGATTCCTACTCTCCGGGCGCCCTGTCACCGGTCCTGGAGGAGTTCCCCGTGGTGCGTCGCCTGCTCGTGTCGTCCGCGTTGGTCTGGCTGCCGTTCCTGTCCCTGTTCGTCTTCGCGTCCTTCGGGAACACGAGCCTGCTCCACATCGCCCACCACACGCTCGCGCTCGGGCTGCTGGTCCCCGCCGTGGTCCTCGTCCTGCGGTGCCGGCGGGCCGCCTCGACCCGCACCACCCGGATCCTGGCCGGGGTGCTGGCGGTCCTCCTGCCGCTGGGCACGCTCGGGCACGGCGTCGAGCTCGCCATCGCGGTGGTTCGGTACGCCGCCGACGGGTTCGCGGACCTCGACACCTCCGACCTGTTCGCCCACGGCCCGCACGCCGCGGTCGCGACCGTCACCGCCCCGGCGATGCTCGCGAGCATGCTGGTCGTCGCGGCGTGGACCGTCACCGCCGCCGTGCAGGGCCGTCGCCGGCCCGCGCGGGTCGAGGGCGGTGGCGCCCCGGTCCCGGCGCGCCCCGAGCGGTCGTGAACGACCGGTGACGCACGGACCAACCAGGACCGGACACCGGGCCGGAACGCGACAGGCGGCCCGGCCACGGGAGCGGGCGTGCTCGGGCCCCATCAGCGTGGCCCGCGGCCGCCCGCGCGGTCGAGCACCACGAGCAGGCCGCCCAGCGAGTCGATCACGGCGTCCGCGCCGGTGCCCCGCAACGCGGCCGCGGGCCGGTAGCCGCCGGTCACCGCGACCGCCTCGAACCCGGCCCGCAGCGCGCTGACCACGTCGTACTCGGTGTCGCCGACGTACACCGCCCGGCGGCGCAGGCCGCGCAGGCCCGCGAGATGGGCCGCCTTGTCGTCCACCCCACCGGTGACCGACCCGAGCAGCCCGGCCAGGCCGGCCGCCGCGACGTCCGCCTCGACCGCGGCCGGCCCCGCCGCCGACACCACCCCGGTGAGCGCGCCGCGCCGGACCAGCTCGGTCAGGACCGCGGCCGCCTCCGCCCGGGGTGCGGCCGGGGCCTCCGCCAGCGCGGCGTTCCACTCGTCCTCGGCCCGCCCGGCGTCGGCGATCCCGAGGCCGTCGAGCCAGCCCGCCAGCGGGAGGGCGAAGCCGTCCTGGAACTGCCGCGCCGAGAGCGACGCCAGCCCCCGGGCGGTGAGGACCGCGTTCGTGGCCCCCACCGCCCGGCGCAGGTCGCACATGATCGTGCCGTTCCAGTCGAACACGACCAGGGTGTCGTCCAGCCGCACTCAGTGCGCCCCGACCGGCTCGACGGGGGCGCCCGCGCCCAGGGCGGAGCCCTGCCGCAGCCCGTCCGGCCCGGCGAACACGTGGACCTGCCCGGGGTCCGCGGAGACCGTGAGCACGTCGCCCACCGCCACCCCGGACCGGTCCGTCCGGGACCGGGCGGGTGTCCCGTCGACCCACAGGTGCACGATCCGCTCCGGTCCGGCGTGCTCGACCGCCTCCACGCGGGCGGCCGCCCGCCACGCACCGTGCGCGTCGAGGCGAAGGTGCTCGGGGCGCACCCCGAGCACGGTGTCGGGCGCCAGGTCGGGATGCACCCCGAACACCGACCCGGCCGGCGTGACCGGGAAGGTGTTCATGGGCGGGGTCCCGACGAACCGGGCGACGAACAGGTTCGCCGGCCGGTCGTACAGCTCGTCGGGGGTGCCGAGCTGGGCGATCCGGCCGGACTGCATGACCCCGATCCGGTCGGCCGAGGTCAGCGCGTCGGACTGGTCGTGCGTGACGTGCACGGTCGTGGCGCCCGAACCGCGCAGGTGCCGGGCGATCTCCACCCGCAGCACGAGGCGCAGCTGGGCGTCCAGGCCCGACAGCGGCTCGTCGAGCAGGACGATCCCGGCGCGCCGGGCCAGCGCCCGCGCCAGGGCGATGCGCTGCCGCTGCCCGCCCGACATCGCGCGGGGCCTGCGGTCCAGCAGGTCGGCCACCCCGAGGGTCCCCGCGACCTCGCGGGCCCGCCGGTCCGCCTCCGCCGCGGGCAGGCCCAGCCCGTGCCGCAGGCCGAGGGTGATGTTGCGCAGCGCCGTGAGGTGCGGGTAGAGCGCGTACTGCTGGAAGACCAGCGACACGTCCCGGCGGTGCACCTCGACACCGGCCTGCGACTCCCCGTCGAACCGGACGTCCCCGTCGTCGGGGGCCTCCAGCCCGGCCACCACGCGCAGCAGCGTCGACTTGCCCGATCCGGACGGCCCGAGCAGCGCGAAGTGTTCCCCGGGCTCGACGGTCAGGTCGATCCCGTCGAGCGCGACGGTGCGCCCGAAGGACTTCGCCACCCCGGCCAGCTCGATCCGCCGCCTCACCGGGAGACCAGCGTGGTGATCGACGCGGCGGTCTCCGTGACGGTGGCGTCGAGCGGGGCGCGCCGGGCGAGGGCCTGGGTCATCTCGGTGAGGATCTGGTTCGCCTCGGGAGCGGTGTCGCCGGGCCAGCCGCCCCACGGCGTCAGGCCCGCGGGGTCGTAGGAGTAGCCGAACCGCAGCGGCTCGATCAGCGCGGGATCGGCGAGCAGGGTCTCCTTGGTGGAGGTGTCCACGGGGAGGTAGCTGTACTGCTCGAACGACTCCAGCAGCACGGTCGGCTCCAGCAGCTCGCCGATGAACTCGCTGGCGTAGCGGGACTCGCACGGGTCGTCGGTCAGGCTCAGCCAGCCGTTCCCGCCCGCGGGGAACCGGGCCTCGCCGCCGTCCGGCACCGGCATCGCGGTCATCCCCCAGGCGAAGCGGTCGCCGACGTCGCGGACCATGGGGGCGGCGTTGGCGCTGGAGGTGACGTAGAAGGCCGTCGCGCCGCCGACGAACGCCGCCTTGCCCTCGGCCACGCCGACCGGGTCCATCAGGCCCTCGCGGGCGGGCAGCGCGTAGAGCTCCAGGCCCTCGCGGCCCTCGGCGGTGTCGAAGCCGGGCGTCCCCTCCGGGGTGACGAACGTGCCCCCGGCCGACTGCACGGCGGCCTGGGCGATCCAGTCCGCCGCCGACTCGGTGATCACGTAGAGCGGGGCGGCCTCGGTGATCGGGTCGAGCGCGCGGGCGGCGTCGAACAGCTCGGAGTAGGTCGCCGGTGGGCTCTCCGGGTCGAGCCCGGCCGCCGCCATCAGGTCCTTGTTGTAGAACAGCGAGGGAACCGAGACCTGGAACGGGGCCATGTAGACCTCGCCGTCGACGGTGCCGATGTCGAGGAAGTCCCGGTCGTAGGTCGGCAGCAGGCGCTCCTCGTCGAGCGGCTCCGGCGCGAAGGTGTCGACGTAGAAGCGCAGCTGGCTGTTGCCGGCCTGCACGATGTCGACCTCCCGGCCGGCCGCGATGTCCGCGACCACCTGCTGGGTGAGCTCGTCGTAGCTGACGGCGACGGACTCGTTGTTCTCCACCGTCAGGCCGGGGTAGCGCTGCTCCATCACCTCCTTGGCCGCCTCGGCGGAGGCCTTCCCGCCGGTGTAGGCGGTGGTCAGGGTGACCTGCGCCGGGTCGCAGTCGGTTCCGGCGCCGGAGCCGCCCGCGGAGGAGCAGGAGGTGAGGGCGAGGGCGGTGAGAATCAGGAGGGCGGGACGGGTGCGGTTCACGGGGTTCTCCTCGGAGGCGCGATCAGCCGACGACCTCGCCGCCGGCGATCCCGGCGACGAAGCGGCGTTGGGCGACGATGAACAGGGCGACGATCGGCAGGGTGACGATGGCGGCGCCCGCGGTGACGGCGCCGAAGTCGACGCCGAGCTCGGCGTCGGAGAACACGGCGAGCGCCAGCGGCGGGGTGCGCAGCTCCGGCGACCGGGCCACCAGCAGCGGCCACAGGTAGTCGTTCCAGTGCGCGAACACGGAGAACACGGCGAACGCGAGGATCGCCGGCATCGACATGGGGGCGACGACCCGCAGCAGCCGCTGGGCGTGCCCGAGGCCGTCGCTGCGCGCGGCCTCCAGCACCGCGTCGGGGATCGTCACCATGTACTGGCGGATCAGGAAGATGCCGAACGCGCTGGTCACGAACGGCAGGACGAGCGAGACCCTGGTGTCGACGAGGTCGAGGGCGCTCATCCCCAGATAGGTCGGCAACGCGGTGGCCTGCACCGGCACCAGCAGGGCGGCGAGCACCACGATGTAGAGCCGGTCGCGGCCCCGGAACCGCAGCTTGGCGAAGGCGTAGGCGGCCGGTACGCAGGTGAGCAGCTGGCACACGAGGATCGCCAGCGTCACCACGGCGCCGTTGACCATGGCCCGGCCGAGGTCGGCGTCGACCCAGGCCCGCACGAAGTTGTCGACCCCGATGCGGGTCGGGAACAGCGAGATGCCGGAGAAGTAGACCTCGTCGGCCGGGGCGAACGCGGTGCGCAGCATCCAGTAGAACGGGAACAGCGCGACGGCCCCCGTCCCGAGCAGCAGCGCGGCGCGGACGGCGCGGGCGGAGCGGGCGCGCATCACTCGCCTCCCCGCACGACCGCCGCGCGGCGGGTCCAGCCCAGCACCAGCAGCACCACCAGCAGCAGGAACGACAGCGCCGCCGCCGGGCCGAGCCGGAAGTACTCGAACCCGGTCCGCCAGGTCAGCGTCAGGAGCGTCTCGCTGGCGCCGAGCGGGCCGCCGTCGGTCATCACCCGGATCGTGTCGAACACCTGGACCGCCTGGAGCGTCGAGACGACGACGGCGAGCACCAGGGTCGGCCGCAGCAACGGCAGGGTGACGAGCCGGAGCTTGCGCAGGCCGCGCAGCCCGTCGACCGCCGCGGCCTCGTGCACGACGCCCGGTATGGCGGTGAGCCCGGCCAGGAACAGGATCATGCAGAACGACGCGGCCCGCCACAGCCCGACGAGCGCCACCGTCGGCAGCGCGGTGACGCCGTCCCCGAGGAAGTTGATCGGGCCGACGCCGACCAGCGACAGCACCTGGTTCGCGAACCCGCCGCGGTAGGCGAAGATCCAGCTGAACACCACGGCCATCGCGACGAGGTTCGCCGTGAACGGCAGGAACAGGATCGCCGACATCCACGACCGGCCGCGGGTCAGGCCCGCCGTGAGCAGCGCCAGCCCCAGGCCGATCACCAGGCTCGGGACGATCGTCAGCGCGCAGTAGAGCAGCGTGTTGAGCGTGGCCCGGTGGACCTCGGGGTCCCGCACGGCGCTCAGGTAGTTGTCCGGCCCGACGAACTCCCAGTCCTGACGGCCGGTCAGCGGCACGTCGAACAGGCTCGCGACCAGGGACAGGCCGGCCGGCAGGTAGGTGAACGCGACCAGCAGGACCACCGCCGGGGCCAGCAGCGCGACGGCGGCGCGCCCGTCACCGCGCGGCCGCGGCCGCCCGGTGGCCGCGCGGGGCCGGTCGAGCAGGGCGGTCATCGCGGCAGCTCCACGCCGAGCACGCCGCCGTCCGTCGCGACGACCACCACGATGTCGCCGGCCACCGCGACGGGTGCGGCGAGCGGCACGCCTAGCTCGACCCCGCCCGTGCGCTCCCCGGTCGCCGCGGACAGCACGTGCAGCGTCCCGTCGAGCCCGGGCACGAGCACCGACCCGCCGACGACCGTCGCCCCCGCGAACAGCGGATGGGGGGTGCGGCGGTAGCTCGACATCGCGAACGGGGAGCTCCCGCCGACCGCGGTGGACCAGACGACGGAGCCGTCGTCGCGGTCGAGCAGCGACACGCCGTGCCCCGCGTCGACGACCACGACGCCGAGCTCGCCCGCGGCCGGGGTCGCCGGGTTCCACGGCAGGGCCGTCGGCCGCCGCCAGACGACGTCCCCGCCCGCCGCGTCGATGCGCAGGACCGCTCCGAGACCGGACACGAACAGGTCCCCGGTCTTGTCGTCGACGAGGGGGGTGCCGACGGAGGTGTCGTCGGACGGCGGGCCGGTCCGGGTGAACGGGGGCCGCGGCCACCGGTCGGCCCCGGTGCGCAGGTCGAGGCCGAGGAGCGCGTCGGGGGTGGGCCAGGCACCGACGACCAGCAGGTCGTCCCCGACCACGACGGGCGCCGGGTGCTGCACGATCGTCTGGTACGGCGCGAGGTCGCGGCGCTCCCAGAGCAGGTCGCCGGTCGCCGCGTCCAGGCCGCGCAGGTGCGACAGGTCGCCGACGACCGCCACGCCCCCGCACACGAGCGGGTCGGTGAAGGCGAACAGCCGCAACGGGTCCGGTGACGGCGCGCGCCACCGCTCGGTGCCGTCGGCCAGCGCGAGCCCGACGACGTCACCACCCACCTCGACGGCGACGGCGACGTCCCCGTGCACGGCGGGCGTGCCCTTGACCCCGGCCCGCAGCGTCGCGCGCCAGCGCAGCGACCCGTCGGCCGGGTCGAGGGCGTCGACCCCGCCCGCGGGGCGGTCCTCGTCCTTCACCGCCACCAGCACGGTGTCGCCGACGACCCGCGGCGCGGCCCGGTGCGCCGACCCGGGCAGCTGGTGGCGCCACCGGGCCGCGGCGGGGCAGGGCACGGGCAGGGCCGGGACCGTGAAGGTGGCGCGGTCCGGCCCGGTCACCGAGCGGGTCTCCAGGCCGATGGTGTCGCCGTCCCAGGTGACGACGCGGAAGGCGGGCGGGGAGAAGTCGAGCGCGCCGAACAGCGGTGTCGGCGTGTTGACGTGCAGCGTCGGACCCACCCGGACCACCCGTGACGCGTGCCGGTGCCCGGAGAACGTGGCGAGCGGCGCGGTCGCCTGCCCGTCGAGCATCGAGTTCCACGGCTGGTCGTGGCTCAGCAGGATCCACGGCGTCCCGGCCGGGACGGACTCCAGGTCGGCGCGCAGCCACGCGTCCTGGACCTCGTGGTCGAGCCCGATCTCGTGGGTGTGCCAGTCCAGGGCGACGACGTGCAGCCCCGGCAGGTCGAAGGAGTACCAGCGGGGCCCGAGGTGCCGCTCGTAGGCGGCCGGGTCGCCGCCGTGCAGCTCGTAGCCCGTCCGGCTGACCAGCCGCGTCACCGCGCCGTCCATGTGGTCGTGGTTGCCGGGCAGCAGGTGCAGCGGCAGCGGGCTGCCGGCCACGACCTCGCGCAGCACCCGGTACTCCTCGTCCAGGCCGAGGTCGGTCAGGTCGCCGGTGACGACCACCGAGCGGATGTCCGCGGCGGCGTCGGGCAGCAGGGCCAGGAAACGGGCGAACGCGGTGCCGCTGCCGAGCTCGGCCCCCGGCGGGTACAGCTCGCCCGTGCGCGGCCCCGCGGCGAGGTGGGTGTCGGAGACGTGGACGAAGCGGTGCGGGAACACGTCGGCGTCGGGATCGAGGACGAAGTCCGCCACGGGCTCCGTGGCCGGGACGAACCAGCGGTCGCAGGTGAACCCGGCGGGCCGGGTGACGAACACGAACGGGCCCGTGGCGTGCAGGGTGAACGTGCCGTCGGCGGTCGTGGTGGTGACGGTGACACCGTCGCTGACGAGGACGCCGGGTCGCGGTCGCCCGGTGCGGGTGCGGACGGATCCGCGCATGGCTGTCTCCAGTGGATCGGGGCGTGCGGCATCGCCACCGGTCGGGCGAACGGTGGTGGAGGGCGTGGTGGGTCAGATGCGGTGCTCGACGAGGACGTCGCCGGTGGCGGCGAGCGCCTCCTGCGACGCCGGGTGGCGCAGCGCGAGGGACACGTAGAGGGCGTCGAGGACGGCGAGGTGGACCAGCCGGCTGGTCATCGCCTCGATCCGGTAGGAGGTCTCCCGGCTGCCGGCCACCAGCAGGTGGTCGACGATCCCGGTCAGCGGGGAGTCGAGGAAGCTGGTCAGCGCCACGGTGGTGGCGCCCGCCTGCGCCGCGGCCTTGGTCACCGCGAGCGTCTCGGTGGTGGATCCGGTGTGGCTGATCGCGAAGCACACGTCCCCGGCGGTGAGCATGCGCGCCGTGACGTGCTGCACGTGGACGTCCGCCGGGAACGTGGCCGGCAGCCCGATGGTGGTGAGCCGGTAGGCGATGTCGGACGCCAGGGGCGCGGAGGTGCCTACGGCCGCGAACACGATCCGCCGTGCGGCGATCAGCCGCTCGACGATCCGGCCGAGCGCGACCGCGTCGACCACCGGACCGGCCTCCTCCAGCGCCCGCGCGGTCCCGGCGAGGACCTTGGCCAGCACCTGGGCCGGACCGTCGGCCACCGCCACCTCGTGCAGCAGCTGCTCCTGGGCCGGGATGGACTCCCGGGCCAGTCGCATCTTGAGGTCCTGGTAGCCGCGCAGCCCGATCCGCTGGCAGAACCGGACGACGGTGCCGACCGAGGTCTCGGAGAAGGCGGCCAGCTCCGTCACCGACATCTCGAACACGTGCAGGGGCTCGCCGAGCACGGCCCGCGCCACCCGCTGCTCGGCGGGGGACAGCCCGGCCGTGCGCATCCGGATGTCCTCCGTCAGGCGAGCGCCCTCACCGGTCGTCGTCACGCTGCGAAAGGTAGGAGGGCGCTGTGAACACCCGATCGGGTTCGGGTGAACGCCGGAGAAACGTTCCATCGACGGAGCCACCGCGGAATCTGGTTCCACCGGGGGTGACCGATGAGGTCGCCCGGACCGCGTCGTCAACACCACGACACACCCGCCGCGACCACGGGAGAAGACCATGTCGTTCCAGGCCTACCTCGACAAGATCGAGGAGAAGACTGGCAGGACCCCCGCGCAGCTCGTGGCGGAGGCCCACGACCGCGGCTTCGGCCCCACCTCGAAGCCGGCCGAGATCATCGCCTGGTTGAAGGACGACCACGGCCTCGGTCGGGGCCACGCCATGGCGCTCGTCCACGTCGTCCGCAACGGCACCACGATCAGCGACAAGCACGTCGGCACGACAGGGGTGCACCGCGACGGGTCCACCGAGCTCCGGCTCGACGGCATCGCGAACCGCTGACCACCCACGAGGGCCCGCGGGCGGGCGGGCCCGGGTCGAGGCTCCACGGTGGGCGGCGGCGGGCTCGGCCCCGGCCGGACGGCGACGCGGACGGGACCGACGACCCTCCCGGCCGGGCGCGGGCCCCGCCACGCTCGGCACCGGACCCACCGTCGAACGAGGTGCCGCGATGACCACGACCCTGCCACCGGACAGCGACGAGACCCCGCCCGGACGGTCGCGCAGGCGCGACCCGGTGATCGTCCTGGCGCTGGCCGTCCTCGCCTTGGGGGCCGTCCTCGCGGCGGTGCTGCTCGCGCCCCGGCCGGCGCCCGGCGGGAGCGCGCCCGCGACCCCGCCGCCGCCCACCTCCGTCGCCGGCCCGACGACCCCGACCGCGGCCTCCGGCACGCTCGCCCCCACCCCGGGGCCGGGCACCGTGCCGGCGACACCCGGGCCGTCCTCCGCGGCGTCGCCGGTGCCCGCGGACGCCGTGACCGCCGTCTGGCCGACCTCCGCCGTCCCCACCCGCTACTCCGACCCCGTCGCCGCGGCCCGCGGCTTCGCCATCGACCTCGCGGCGTTCGCCGCGCCCGTCGTCGGCGACTACCGGGCCGGTGACTCACGGTCGGGGGAGGTCGAGGTGCGCCCGGCGCCCGACGGCCCCGTCACCACCGTCTTCGTGCGGCTGCTGGGGGACGGCACCTGGTGGGTGCTCGGCTCGGCGACCGCCGACGTCACGCTCGAGTCCCCGTCCGCGGGGGACCTGGTCGCCGGGACCGCCGAACTGCGCGGCACCGCCCTGGCCTTCGAGGGCACCGTCGACGTCCGGATCATGGACGACACGCTCGCGACCCTCGCGACCGGCATCGTGACCGGCGGCGGCGACGTCGCGCGGCCCTTCACCGGCTCCTTCCCCTTCGACGGCCCCGCCTCCCCCCACGGCACGATCCTGCTCACCACGGCCAGCGGGGCGGACGGCAGCACCTGGAC
>JAPLAT010000121.1 GCA_026393175.1 Pseudonocardiales bacterium | reverse complement strand
GAGGCGCGGGTGCGGCGGGTCCCCGGCCAGGCCGGGGCCGACCAGGGCCGCCGCGACCGCGGCGACGCCGGCCAGCGCGCTCAGCAGGACCGCGCCACGGGTGCGCCGGGTCGAGCGGCGCTCGTCGTCGGGATGCGTCATGTCAGGACCCCGCGTTCGTGCGGACCGGGTGGCCGTTGCGGGCCGGGGGGACGGGCGCGTCCCCGTGCCGCACGAGCGGCAGGGCGCGCAGGGCGGCGATCGCGCCGGGCTCGGGCTCCCGCGCGAGCGAGGCGGCGTCCTGCCCCTCGCCGCCGACCAGGCCTGCGTGCCGGGTCAGCCAGCCCTGCCTGTTCATCGTCAGGAACGCCCACACCTTGATCGGCAGGGCGACCATCATGATCACCAGGGTGACGAGGGGGAGGAGCAGCAGGTCCGCCGGGCGCCTGCGCAGGTGCGCGACGCTGCGCAGCGCCCGGCCCAGCAGCAGCCAGACCAGGGCCAGCCCGAGTGCCTGCGACGAGCGCGGGTGCAGGGCGGCCGTCGCGAGTCCACAGCGCGGTGAGGTAGCAGCGGTAGGAGTTGCGGCTCCAGCGCAGCCGCTGCCGGCAGAAGCCGCGGAACGTGGCCGGGAACATCGACAGCGCCCGCGCGCTGGACTGGTGCACGGTGCGGTGCCCCGCGGCCAGCACCAGCCAGGTGAGCCTGCCGTCGTCGCCGGCGATGCAGCGGCGGCCGAGGAAGTACTCGTCGACCAGGTGCGGCAGCAGCGGCAGGACGACCGAGCGGCGGTAGGCCGCGGTGCGCCCGGACAGGCAGACCACCGCGCCGGCCCGGCCGGTGGCGGGCACGTAGTCGAGGTAGCGGTTGTCGATGATCCAGTCGGCGACGCGGCGCCAGACGCTGGTGTGCGGCCGGTAGACGTTCTGCCGGGTGCCGACGCCGCCGACCGCGGGGTCGGCGAAGGGCATCTGGACGGCGGCCAGCAGGCCGGGCTCCCAGCGGGTGTCGGAGTCGGTGAGCACGAGGATCTCGCCGACGGCGGCCCGGATGGCCAGGCCCAGGCCCTCGCGCTTGCCCCGGGTCGGGGTGACGATCACGTGGATCCGGGGGTCGTCGCGGCCGAGCAGCCTGCGCCGGGTCTCCACGTCCGCGGTGTGCACGACGACGACCACCTCGGTCGGCTCCTCGGCCAGCCAGGTCTCGAGGCACTCCTCGAGGATGTCGGGGTCCTCCCGGTACGAGGGCACGATCACCGAGGTGGTCGTGCGGAAGTCGGAGACGATCGGCCGGTACAGCGCGGACAGGAACTTGCGGATCCCCCACACCGACCAGGAGATCGCGCCCACCACCCCGATCGGGAGCAGCAGCGTCCAGTTGTCGGCGAGGTAGAGCCCGAGGTCGTCGAGGAGGTCCATGCGCGTACGCCCTTCTGCGCGGTCGTTCGTCGTCGCGGTCGTTCGTCGTGCGGAACGGGCCGGACGCCCGGCGGGAGGTGGGTGCCACCTCCCGCCGGGCGTGCCGGTGGGTCACTCCGACCTGGTCACGGCGCCAGGAGGAAGTCGGCCGAGCTGAAGTTGGCCGTGCTGACCGACGGGAACGAGATGCTGTTCGTGCCGATCCGGACCCGCGTGCTGGCCGCGAGCGTCGGGTGCGACTCGATCACCACCTGCGACCCGAACGTCGCCGCCGTGATGCCGAGCGGCCGCAGGTCGACGAAGTCCTGCGCGCCCGCCCCGCCGTTGCCGTCGAAGTTCGTGACCGTGTCGGCCCCGAACCCGGCCTCGACGACGACCGTGTCGTTGTTGAGGCTGACGCTGATCGTGTCGCCACCGGGGCCGCCGCTGACGACGTCGTTGCCGGCGCCGCCGTCGACCGTGTCGTTGCCGCCCCGGCCCGACAGCGTGTCGGCGCCGTTGCCGCCGAGCACCAGGTCGGCCGAGTTCGGCATGCTGATCGTGTCGTTGCCGTCACCGCCGTTGACCTCGGTGATGCCGGTCAGCGTCACCGTGTTCAGGTTCCAGTTGTTCGCCGCGGCCGACCCGAGGATCCGCACGCCGGCGAACCCACCGTTGGTGATCGTCTCGACGCTGGTCAGCGTGCCGAGCCCGATGACGGTGCCGGCCGCCGTCGCCTCGATCCGGTCGGCGTCGGCCTGGCCGTCGACGTTGTCGAACCCTTCGGCCGTCCCGCCGAAGCGGATGACGTCCGTCCCGGACCCGGCGGTGACGGTGTCGTTGTTCGCGCCGCCGGTGATCACGTCGTTGCCCGCGCCGGTGCCGAGGACGTCGTTCCCGGCCAGCCCGCTGACGAGGTCCTCGCCGGCGCCGCCTGCGAAGGTGTCCGCGTTCGCGGTACCGGGGAACAGGTCCCCGGTGGCGAGGGTGTCGGCCGAGGTGACGGTCTCGACGTTGCCTGCCCCGTCGGTGAACGTGACGGCCACGCTGAGGACCCGCCCGACGTGGGCCTGGGCCGGCGTGAACGTCGCGGCCGTCGCACCCGGGATCGCGACCGGGGCGAGCGTCGAGCCGGGGGCCCGCTGCCGCCACTGGAAGGTGAACGCGCCCAGGCCGTTGGCGTCGGTGATGCCCGCGGTGTCCGCGGTGATCGCGATGCCCTCCTGCGGGGTGAGCCGCGGGACGTTCGGCGTGACCGTGGTGTTCACCCCGAGCGCGATTGTCGGCGTGCCGGTGGCCGGGGTGTTGGCCACCGCGCTCACCGTCTGGTCGGCGAACCGCAGCTGCTCGACGTTGGTGAGCGTGTCGGTGCCGTTCTCCTGGGTGCCGCCGGTGTGCGCGACGGTCGTGACCCCGTCCGCCCCGCGGGTGATGGTGTACTCCGCGAGGTTGCCGGTGAACTCGGCGACGTCGGTCCCGCCCGGCGTGGCCACCACGACGGTCCGCACGATGTCGACGGCGCCGGGGTCGATCCGGCCCGCGAACACGTCGGCCTGCAGCTGGGCCAGGTTGGTCACCAGCTTCGTGTCGGCGGGATCCGGCGTGCTCGGGTCGGGCGCGCGCAGCGCCACGTCGAGGAACCGGTCGCCGTCGATGCGGTCGTCGCCGCCCCGGCCCTCGATGACGTCGTTGCCGGCGCCGCCGAGGAGGATGTTGCCCGAGGAGAACGAGGTGACGCCCGCGCCGAGCAGGTCCTGCAGCCCGGCGATGCGCGCGATGCCCTCCGCGGTCAGCGCGTGCGCGCTGTCCGCCGGCTCGCCCGCGGCCGGCGCGATCTCGGCCGCGTCGCGGTCGTCGCCCCGCAGGATGTCGTCGAACTGGGCCCCGGAGAGCGCCTCGACCAGGTCGAAGCGGTCCCGCAGCGTGTCGATCGCCGGCGGCAGCAGCCCGGTGAACCGCATGTCCGAGTCACCGCGCGCGGTGTCCCGCACGTGGGTCGTCCAGTCGAAGCCGAGCATGCCCTCGGCCCGCTGGATGCCGGGCCCGAGCAGCATGACGTCGTCGCCGCCCTCGCTGTCGTAGTCCTGCTCGCCGCCGTAGCCGATGAGCACGTCGTGCCCGCCGTGGGGGTCGTCGGCGAAGGGGTTGCCGCCGTCGCCCTGGACGAGGTTGAACGCCCCGCCCGCGGACTCGATCCAGTCGTTGCCGTCGTCGCCGAAGAACGTGTCGTCCCCGGCACCGCCGAGCACGAGGTCGTCCCCGTCGCCGGCGAAGGTCTCGGCGGCGTCGTTGCCGTGCACGATGAAGTCGTCACCGGTACCGCCCTGGTTGAGGTCGACGCCGAAGCCCTGGCCGGAGTTGATGGCGTCGTCGCCGTCGCCGCCCTTGAGGGTGTCGTCGCCGTTCAGGTCGGTGATGATGTCGTCGCCGAGGCCGCCGACGATGCTGTCGTTGCCGTCCCCGCCCTCGATCCGGTCGTTGCCGTCGTTGCCGCGGACGGTGTCGTCGCCCTCGCTCGTGTGGATGCGGTCGGGGCCCGCGGTGCCGTTGAACACCACGTGCGCCGGGCCGGTGTAGCGGATGTGCCACTCCGGCTGCCGGATGAGGTCGCGGCCGGGCTCCACGGCGCGGTCGCCCTCGTTGTAGTCGGTCGTGGCGGGGTCGTCCGGGATGGCCCCGGTCGTCCCGAGGGCGGCCATGCTGAAGATGTAGTCCGGGCGCGAGAACGCGTCCGCCGGCAGGCTCGCCACGTCGGTGTTGCGCTGGGTGAGCTCGGAGAACGAGTTGCCCTCCAGCTGCACCAGCATGTTCGTGCCGGCAAGCCGCGACAGGTAGTAGAACCGGTCGCCGAACTGCAGGTCCTCCATCTGCAGCTCGAACACGTAGTTGAACGTGGCGCCGAGCATGCCGCCGAAGACCATCGGCTTCTCGGCGAGGCCGCCCATCCACAGGTCGACGTCGTCAAGGCCGGTGGTGCTGACCCCCGCGGCCGTGTTCGCCCAGGCGTCGGTGGAGTTCATGAACGCCTCGCTGTCGGCGGGCGACGGCGGGACGGCCGGGGTCGGCGGCGTCGTCGTCGTGTCCTCCGGCGTGCCGTCCGGGTCGTTGAGGATCAGCAGCTGCGCCGCCGCCCGCTTCCCGGCGACGTCGGTCGCCGCGAGGATGCTGGGGTGCGTGCCGTAGGCCGCCAGGAAGTTGACCAGCGACTCGCGGTGGCGCAGGTTGAGGCTGAAGTCGGTCCAGCTCGAGTACGGCGCCAGCGAGGAGCTGCCCGACTCGGCGAAGAACTGCTTGCGGGCCACGTTCAGCGTCGGGATGCCGGTGTCGCGGGCGCGGGTGATGTTGAGCGTGGCGAGGTCGAGCGGCAGGCCCAGCAGGTTGTTGCGCAGGGCCTCGATGACGAACTCGTCGATCTCCTGCCCGACCTGGCGGGTCATGCCGCGTACGATCGCGCCGGCCGCCTCGTCGGCGGTCAGGGTCCCGGCCGTGCCCCCGTTGAAGAACTCGGGCGGGTTGAGGAACGCCGGGATCAGCCCGATGTCGTTGACCGAGCCGTCGGCGTTGGTCCGCGCGACGGTGTCGTCGAGCATGGAGTGCCCGAACCGGTACACGGCGTGCGCGAACTCGGCCCTGATCGACGGGTCGACGATCGTGTTGTAGCCGGTGCCGCCCTCGCCGAACGGGTTGACCAGCGGCTGCACCTTGCGGGCGAACTCCTCGAAGACGAGGTGCTGGTACTCCATCTCGGTCACGAACCGGGCGGCCTGGAACAGCCGCTCGCCGAACGACCAGTCGTTGGACCCGGCCACGGGCTGCCACTGGGCGAGCCGCTGCGGGTCGGCCTGCAGCAGGCCGTCGATGTAGCCGACGAGCCGGTTGTGCTCGGAGTGGAACACGTGGTGCACGGCGGTGAGGCCGATGTTCTCGTTGGCCCGCCCGTCGCCCGCGATGAAGTGCGCGCCGAGCATCTCGTCGTCGTAGGTCGCGGGGTCGCCGTCGTCGGTCAGCGCGGTGTCGGCGTCCGGCGTGAGGGCCTGCCCGCGGCTGGTGAACGGGGCGGCGTGGTGGGCGATGTCGTCGAGGAACGCGTGCCCGGTGCGAGCCGCGTCCGCGGGCACCGCCACCGGCGTGGTGAGGTTGCCCTCGAGCAGCCCGGCCGGCGTCACGATCTGCGGCAGGCCGTTCGGGCCGGGCACGAAGCGGCCGTAGGGGTCGGTGGCCAGCAGCGGGACGTTGCCGACGTCGGCGTCGGACAGCGCGATGCCCAGCAGCGCGGCGGCCTGGTCCTTGACCCCGGCCCAGGTGGCCATGCCGTCGCCGGGCCCGGTGATCAGCGCGCCGGTGGGGGCGGGGCGCACCGCGGGACCGGGGTCCGCGTCGGCGTACTGCCGCACGAAGACCTGGTGGGAGGGGTGCGAGGTGTAGGTCTGGTTCTGGTCGACGAACGAGGTCGTCGTGTTGGTGTGCTCACGGCCGCCGGGCCGGTTGGTGGCGCGGGTGAGCACCATGAACCGCTGGTTCGGCGGCAGGTCGTCGGCCGTACCCGGATCGCCGTCCGGGCCGGGGATGAGGGGGTCGTCGGCGCGCAGCGGCACGAACACGGTGCCCGCGCCGCCCTTGGTCACCAGGTCGAGGCCGTGGTCGAAGAACTGGCCGAAGAGGGTGAACCAGGAGTTGAACGGCGCCGACAGGCCCACGTCCGGTGCCACGTTGGGGATCGGCAGGGTGCCGGTCGGGTCGGCGGGGGCACCGTCGGCCGCGGCGACGGCGGCCGGGTTGGCGTCCGTCTGGTCGACGATGATGTTGCTGATCGCGCGCGGCTCGGAGTCGAAGACCGCGCCGCCCGTCTGGTCGTAGGTGGTCGGCTGGCCCGGAGCCTGGGGGCCGGGGCCGTCGGGGTCGAAGGCGACGGGTTCCGCGGGGGCGAAGGACGCCGGCACCCGACGGGGGAACGCCGTGTCGGCCGCCCCGAACTGGGAGCGGCCGGCGACGAGGTTGTTGCACGTGCCGTCGACGGTGCGGACGCCCCAGGGGAGGGTGTCGCCGTTGACGCCCGAGTTCGGGATCTGGTCGGGGCCGGGGCCGAGCAGCGTGCCGCACGGGTTCTCGGGGGTCCGCGTCACGGAGTGCTGCTCGGAGATCTGGATCTGGCGCAGGATGAAGTCGAGGTCGGCGCCGGTGAGGACGAACCCCTGCCCGACCGGGGCCTGGGCGGCCGCCTCGGTCGCGGACACGATGCCCAGCGGCAACAGGAGCGCGACGAACGCCGCGAGCGTCCGCGCTGTGCGCGGCCCCGTCCGTGGGCGTCGCTTGCGCACCCCGCCGGGTGCAGGACTCGATCGGGACATGTTCCGCCGCCTTCCGCCGGGCTCGGGAGAGCCGCTGGTAGCCGGGCCGGGCTACCGCGGACACGCCGAAGGAACCCTCCGGTCGTCGGAGGGCTCGGGCGGTGTGCGGATCGCGGTGGCGCGGCACGACTGTCGAAGCGGTGTCACCGTGCCGCACGGCGGTCGGCGGGCGAAGACAGAAGTGGGGGGTGGTCGTACCCCCCTTGATAGGGGGTGGCCGGGTCGCCGCCCCGGCGCGGGGAGCGACCCGGCCGGTCCGGCTCAGGGGGTGGCGCGGTGGTGGAGCCGGCCGGCGCGAGGTCCTGTGCGGTGCACCCGCCCCCGCCGCGGCTCACGGTGGACGAGCAGATCGGCTGTTCCGACCTCAGGTGAGCTCGGCGATCGCGAAGCTCTCGGGTCGCAGCGTGAGCGCGCCGTCCTCGCCCTCCACCGGCTCGCTGGCCAGCAGGATCCGGCCGATGGGTGCGGCCAGGTCGAGCGTGACGGCGTCGGGGCCGAGGTTGACCGCGATCCGCAGCCGGCCGCGGTGCAGCACCACGGTGCGGGCCTCGGGGTCGATGTCGACCTCGATCTCCTCCAGCCACGGGTCCGAGAGCTCCGGCCGGGCCCGGCGCAGTGCGATCAGCTCGCGGTGCAGGGTGAGCAGGGTCGCGTGCGGCTCCTGCTCCGGCTCGGACCAGTCCAGCCGGGAGTCGGTGAACGTGCTCTCCGCGTTGGGGTCGGGGACCTCCGTGTCGCCCCAGCCGTGCTCGGCGAACTCCGCGGTCCGGCCCTCGCGCACGGCCTCGCGCAGGGCGGCGTCGGGGAAGTGGGAGAAGAACTGCCAGGGGGTGCGCGCGCCCCACTCCTCGCCCATGAACAGCATCGGCGTGAACGGGGAGCCGAACACCAGCGCGGCCCCGCAGGCCAGCAGCCCGGGGGACAGCGTCTGCGTCAGCCGGTCGCCCGCGGCGCGGTTGCCGATCTGGTCGTGGTTCTGCAGGTAGGCCAGGAAGCGGTGCCCGGGGACGCGCCGGGTGTCGACGGGCGCGCCGTGGTTGCGCTGCCGGAAGCTCGACCAGGTGCCCTCGTGGAGGAAGGCGCGGGTGAACACGTGCGCGAGCCCGGTGAGCCCGGCCGTCGCGAAGTCGGCGTAGTAGCCCTGGGACTCGCCGGTCAGCGTGGTGTGCAGGCTGTGGTGGATGTCGTCGCACCACTGCGCGTGCAGGCCGTAGCCGCCGCCCTCGCGGGCCGTGACCAGCCGCGCGTCGTTGAGGTCGGACTCCGCGATGAGCGACAGCGGCCGCCCCACGTGCGTCGACAGGCTCTCCACCTCCACGGCGAGCTGCTCCAGCACGTGCTGGGCGCGCTCGTCGTGCAGCGCGTGGACGGCGTCGAGGCGCAGCCCGTCGACGTGGAAGTCGCGCAGCCACATCAGCGCGTTGTCGATCACGTACCGGCGGACCGGCTCGGAGTGCGCGCCGTCGAGGTTGACGCTCGGGCCCCAGATGTTGCTGCCGGCGAAGTACGGCGCGAAGCGGTCGAGGTAGGCCCCCGACGGGCCGAGGTGGTTGTAGACGACGTCGAGCACGACGCCCATGCCGCGGGCGTGGCAGGCGTCGACGAACCGCTTGAAGCCGTCCGGGCCGCCGTAGTTCTCCGTGACCGCGTACCAGCCGACGCCGTCGTAGCCCCAGTTGCGCGGCCCGTCCACGGCGTTGACCGGCAGCACCTCGACGAGGTCGACGCCGAGGTCGGCGAGGTGGTCGAGCCGCTCGATCGCGGTGTCGAACGTGCCGCCGGGGGTGAACGTGCCGATGTGCAGCTCGTAGAGCACCGCACCCGGGAGCTGCCGCCCCGTCCACGCCCCGTCGGTCCAGGCGAAGGAGTCGTCGTACACCCGCGACGCCCCGTGCACGCCGGTCGGCTGCCAGCGCGAGCGCGGGTCGGGCAGCGGGGTCTCGTCGTCGTCGACCAGGAAGGCGTAGGCGGTGCCGCGGCCCGCCCCGGCGACGTCGGCGTGCCACCAGCCGGCGCCGTCCCGGGTCATCGGGTGCGTCGTGCCGTCGACGAGCACGCGGACCCGCTCGCGCTGAGGGGCCCATACGGAGAAAGCAGTCACGTCGGCACATCCTGCCCGGTGACAGCCCGGGCCGCCGGATGGTCGGCCCGGCTGTGACGGGACGGACCCCGGCGGGCCGGATCGCTATCCTCCCCGCCGGGGAGGGCCGATGCCGGACGAGCGCAGCACACCCGCGTGGCTCGACGCCGAGCTCGCCTGCCGGGAGGCCGACGTGGCCCGGATCGCGGCCGCCGTGGTCGAGCTGGAGAGCCACCCCGGCCTGCGGCTGCTCACCGCGGAGGGGACCTCGGGCCGGACCGCGGCCCGCTGGCGCGCCTTGCGAGCGGTCCGCGACCGGCTCTGGCGGGAGGTCGGGCTGCACCGCGCCGCGGTGGAGGCCGCCCGCGAGGTGCGCGACCGCCGGTCCCGGCCGGGGGAGCGGGAGTGGGCGGAGCTGCACCGGCTGCTCGTCGCGCCGTCGGTGGAGGTGGAGCGCACCCCGGTCGCGCTCGCCGAGCGCGGGCTGACCGACGAGCGCGAGCGGGTCTCCCTCGTCGCCGTCCCCGCGCTGCAGGAACGCCTGGAGCACGCGTTCGCGCAGGTCCGGGACCTCGTCGTCGAGTGCGCGGAGGCCCACGACCGGGCACTGGCCGCCCTCGTCGCCCCCGCGGAGCGGCTCGCGGCCGCCCGCGCCGCCCTGCCGGCGCTCGCGCCGCCGCCCGGCGACCCGGAC
>JAPLAT010000102.1 GCA_026393175.1 Pseudonocardiales bacterium | reverse complement strand
GGCGGTCGGGCAGCCCGAGGTCGAGTGCGAGGCGCTGGAGCTGCACGGCCGGGTCGCCCCCGACGCCGCCGCGGCCCGGCCGTTCTTCGAGCGGGCCGCCGCCCTCGCCGCCCGCCACGGGCTCGCCGGGTGGCAGCTGCGGGCGCAGCACGAGCTGGCCCTGCTGGCCTGGCCGGCCGGCGACCTGGGCCCGATGCGCGCGACCCGCGAGCTGGCGGCCCGGCACGGGGCGCTGGTCACCGTCGCGGTGATGGACCTCAGCCTGGCCGACGTCGCGCTGGGGGCGTTCGACCGGGACGGCTGCCTCGAGGCGGCGAGCCGCTGCGCGCACGCGAGCAGGCGCCTCGGCCTGGCCACCGAGCCGGTCGCGCACCTGTGGCTGGCCGGGGCCCACGCGCTCGCCGGCGACGACGCGGCGATGCGGGCCGCGGCCGACGACGCGCTGCGCCGCGACCCGGACGACCCGCGGATCCTGGGCGACCTTTACGGCCGGGTGCTCGCCACCCGCGCGTTCGTCGCCGACGACCTCCCGGCGTTGCCCACGCTGCTCGACACGATGATGGAGCACGTCCGCCGGGCCGACCCCGCGACGTCGGTCTTCCCCGGGCGGGTGCTCTGGGCGACGCTGCGCACGATCGACGACCCGGACCTCGGCGCGGCCGCGCGGGCCGAGCACGCGGCGGCCGTCGACCGCATCGGGATGCCGGTGTTCGCGCACGCGCACGACGTGGTCGAGGCGGTCGCGCTGGGCCGGGCCGGGGACGCCGGGGGCGCGGCGGCGCTGCTGGCCCGCGCGCTCGACGGCGCGCGCCGGACCCGCCTGGGCCTCGGGATGCGGTACGCGCAGCTGCTGCTCGTCGCCCGCGCGGCCGTGCGCGACGGCTGGGGCGAGCCGGTGGCGTGGCTGCGGGAGTGCGAGGCGTTCTTCGCCGCGGGCGGCTACGCGCGCACCGCCCGCCGCTGCCGGCTCCTGCTCGGCGAGGCCGGTGCCCCGGTGCCCCGGCGCGGTCGCGGCACGTCCACCGTGCCGGTCGGGCTGCGGGCGCTCGGCGTCACCAGCCGGGAGGTCGACGTGCTCGCCCTCGTCGCGGGTGGGCTCACCAACCGGGAGGTCGCCGCGCGGCTGCACCTCTCGCCGCGCACGGTGGAACGGCACGTCGGCACGCTGCTCGACCGCACCGGCGCAGGCGACCGCGCGGCCCTGCGGGAGGTCGCGCGCCGCCACGGCGTGCAAACCGGGTGACCCGGCACCCTTAACCGCGGGTGCCCGACCGATGCGCCGGGCATGACGCGGGTCACACACTGTCCGGCATGGAGACCACCGTCCACGAGATCGCCGACGGCGTGTACCGCCTGTCGACCTGCCTGCCCGACGTCGCCCCCGGCGGCTTCGTCATGAACCAGTACCTGCTCGACGGCGACGAGCCGTTGCTGTTCCACACCGGCCCCCGCCGGATGTTCCCGCTCGTGTCCGCCGCCGCGGCACGGGTCGTCGCCCCCGACCGGCTGCGGTGGATCAGCTTCGGGCACGTCGAGTCCGACGAGTGCGGCGCGATGAACGAGTGGCTGGCCGCCGCGCCCGCGGCCGAGGTGCTCTACAACGGCCTGGGCTGCACGGTCTCGCTCGACGACCTCGCCGACCGCCCGCCGCGGCCGACGTCGGAGGACGGCGTGCACGACCTCGGGGGCCACCGCGTCCGGGCGCTGCCGACCCCGCACTTCCCGCACGGCTGGGAGGCGCAGGTCCTCTTCGACGAGACGACGCGCACGCTGCTGTGCGGCGACGTGTTCACCCGCACCGGCGACGGCCCGGCGCTCGTCCACGACGACGACCTGGTCACGCCCGCGCTCGCCGCCGACGACCTGTTCGGGGCCACCTGCCTCACCGCGGCCACGGCCCCGACCCTGCGCCGGCTCGCCGACCTGGAACCGCGCACGCTGGCGCTCATGCACGGCCCGGCCTTCGCGGGCGACTGCGCGGGCGCCCTGCGCAACCTCGCCGACGCCTACGAGGCGCGGTTCACCGCGTCGGTGCGAGCGGTGGCGGCGTGACCGAGCCGGTGGGGTCCGCACCGCCGCGGCGCGCCGGCGGGGAGGGCTCCGCGGACGCGGCGGTGGACGTCGACACGCTCCGCCCGATCGGGCGGTCGGAGACCGAGGCGCTCGCCGCCGTCGAGAACGCGCGGATCGCGTCCGCGTTCCGGGCGCTGGACCCCGCCGACTGGGCCCGGCCGACCGACTGCCCCGCCTGGGACGTGCGCGCGCTGGCCGGGCACGTGCTCGGCCAGACCGAGGGCTCCACCGGCACGTGGCGGGTGCTGACCATGATGCGGGCCGGTGCGGCGCGGGCCGGCGACGGCCCGTTCGTCGACGGGCTGACCGCCTCCCAGGTGGCGGCGAACGCGCACCTCGGGACCGACGACCTGGTCGAGCGCCTGGCCGCCGCCGGTCCGGCGCAGGCCCGCTGGCGCGCCCGGCGACGGCCGCTGCGGGCGGTGCGCATCGAGCACCGCCCGCCCGACGGGCCGCCCGAGCGCTGGCGGCTCGCGTACGTCTTCGACACCATCCTCACCCGGGACACCTGGATGCACCGCGTGGACCTCGCCCGCGCCACCGGGCGGCCGCTGGAGCTCACGGCCGCGCACGACGGGCGGATCGTGGCCGACGTCGTGGCCGAGTGGGCGCGCCGGCACGGGCAGCCGTTCACGCTGCGCCTCACCGGGCCCGCGGGCGGGCTGTTCGTCCGGGGCCGCGGGGGCGTCGATCTCGCCCTCGACGCCGTCGAGTTCTGCCGCACGCTCTCCGGTCGCGCGGCGGGAACCGGGCTGCTCGCCCGGCAGGTGCCGTTCTGACCGTTCCGACTCCGCCCTGAGCCCCAAACGGATGAGGGCTTCCTTCCCTAACCCAGGTATGCCTATCCTGCCTCGTGCTCACCGAGGGTTCGACGCTCGACGGACGAGGCCTGCGACTGGGCTACCACGGCGTCACGGTCGTGCACGGCGCCGACGTCGCCCTGCGACCGGGCCGCGTCACCGCGCTGGTCGGGCCGAACGGGAGCGGCAAGTCCACCCTGCTGCGCGCGCTCGCCCGGCTGCACCCGCCGGCGGAGGGCACCGTCGCGCTGCACGGCGGGCCGGACGGGGCGCTCGACGCGCTCGCGCTCACCCGGCGTGACTTCGCCCGCCGGGTGACGCTGCTCGCCCAGAGCCGGCCCGTGCCCACCGGCCTGTCCGTGCGCGACGTCGTCGGCTTCGGGCGCCACCCCTACCGCGGGCGGTGGCGCGGGGCCGACCCGGGCGGGCGCGCCGCGGTCGACCGCGCGATGACGGTGACCCGGGTGCTCGACCTGGCCGAGCGGCCGGTCGACGAGCTGTCCGGCGGGCAGCTGCAGCGCGTGTGGCTGGCCGGCTGCCTGGCCCAGGACACCGGCGTGCTGCTGCTCGACGAGCCGACCAACCACCTCGACCTGCGCTACCAGGTCGAGATCCTCGACCTGCTGCGCGATCTCGCCGACGACGACGGCGTGGCGATCGGGGTCGTCCTGCACGACCTCGACCAGGCCGCGGCCGTCGCCGACGAGGTCGCGCTGCTCGCCGAGGGGCGGGTGCGCGCCGTCGGCACCCCCGAGGACGTCCTCACCACCGAGCTCCTGAGCGAGGCCTACGGCATCCGCGTGGAGATCGACCACGACCCCGTCACCGGGGCCCTGCGCACCCGGCCGATCGGCCGGCACACGGAACGAAAGGCGATCCGATGAGAAGGACGTTCCTCCCCGTCCTCGCGGTGGCGGCGCTCGCGCTGGCCGCGTGCGGCACCACCGAGGACGCGGCCCCCGACGCCGCGGCCCCCGCGGGCGAGCAGCTGACCGTGACCGACGCCCGCGGCCAGGAGGTCGTGCTCGACGGCCCCGCCGAACGCACCGTCGGGCTGGAGTGGAACGTCGTCGAGCACCTGGTCTCGCTCGGCGTGATGCCCGTCGGCGTGGCCGACGTCGAGGGCTACGGCAACTGGGTGCAGTCCGCGCCGCTGACCGGCGACGTCACCGACGTCGGAGTGCGCGGCGAGCCGAGCGTCGAGTCGATCGCCGCCCTCGACCCGGACCTCGTCGTCGGCACCACCGACCTGCCCGAGGCCGCGGTCGCGCAGCTGGAGACGATCGCCCCGGTGCTGATCGTCCGCTCCGCGAACGCCGCGGACCCCATCGGGCAGATGCGCACCAACGTCGACCTGGTGGCGCAGGCCACCGGCACCGGGGACGCGGCGGCGGCGCTGCTGGCCGACTTCGACGCCGCGCTCGCCGAGGGCGCCGAGGCGATCCGCGCCGCCGGGCTGGAGGGCCGGCCGATGGCGTTCTCCGACGCCTACGTCGACGGCGGGCAGCTCTCCATCCGGCCGTTCACCGGCGGCTCGCTGGCCGGGGCGGTGGCCGCGGAGATCGGGCTGCCCAGCGCCTGGACGATCGAGGGCGACCCCGACTACGGCCTGGCCTCCACCGACGTCGAGGGCCTGACGGCGCTGGGCGACGTGGAGTACGTCTACTACGACAACGCCGCGGTCACCCCGGACCCGATCAGCGAGACCCTCACCGGCAACGCCGTGTGGGAGTCCCTGCCGTTCGTGCAGGGCGGCAACGTCACGCGGCTGCCCGACGGCATCTGGATGTTCGGCGGGCCCGCGTCCATGCAGGCCTACGTCGACGCCGTCGTCGCCGCGGTGACCGGCTGACGTGACGCTCACCCCGCCCGCCCCCGCCCCCGCGGCGGCCGCGGCACCGGCGCCGCCGCGGCCGCTGCGCGTCACCGGGGCCGCGGTCGCGGG
>JAPLAT010000573.1 GCA_026393175.1 Pseudonocardiales bacterium | reverse complement strand
TCCGCCGACTCGTGCACGCCGAGGCCCCGACTCGTGCACGCCGAGGCCCCGACTCGCGCACGGTGGGGCCCCGACTCGCGCACGGTGGGGCCCCGACTCGCGCACGCTCACGCCCCGACTCGCGGGGGGACGGAGACGCGGAGGGCCGGTGGCCGGCCGGGCGGTCCGTCGACGCCCTGCCGGGCCACCGGCCCGTTCCGTGCTCGCGGCCCGCTCCCCAGCCGACCGCGCCCCCGGCACCCGGCACGACCCGGGGCCGGGGAGGTCTACCCCGCCAGCAGCGCGTGCCGGCCGCCGCGGTGCTCCGCGGCCAGCGCGTGGGCCCCGGCCCGTCGCCGTCGCCGGGCCGGGCGGTCCGTGGACGTCAGCGCCGACGGGGCCGCCGCGGCGACGAACGCCTGCACCGGGATCGGTGCGGTGAGCGGGTCGCGGTGGAAGTCCTCCACCTCGTCCCCGGTCGGCGCGGGCGGATCGGCCCGCCGGACCTCGGTACGGCTCAGCGCGTGGAAGATCGGCGTCAGCGCCGCGTCCTCGTCGAAGGCGTGCCGCCCCGACGGTGCCCCGAGCGCTCGACGCAGCTCGCCGTAACCCCTGACCAGATCCGACACCCGTCACCTCCGTGGCTCGCGTGCGCCCCTCGGCCGCTCCTGCCGTCAGCCCAGTTTCGATGGGCCGTTCAGCGCACTACGCCTCCCACAACGGGTGACACACGGCCGGGGAAACGGGCGGGGAACGCCGATTACAGGTCTGCGGACCACTTCCGCTCTTTCGGGTGGATCTCGGCCCCGATCACACTCTCTTGAGTATTCGGGCAGCGCCCGCTGCAGCCGTCGTCGCCAGGATCCACCCCCCGGCGACGAGCGCGACGGCGATCCACTGCGATGCGTCCTCCAGCCGCCAGTACCCGTCCTGCCCGAGGTTCACGATCGGGAGGAGGGTGTCGGCGGCGAAGATCCAGGGGTTCCAGACCGGGTTCTGCCCGGCGTCGACGGGCGCCGGCTGGTGGAACGCGAACCACGTGCCGCCGAGCAGCCACAGGCCGGTCAACCAGCAGACGGCCAGCCAGGGACGGTAGCCGTAGCCCACCGTGACCCGCTGCAGCGTGCCCCAGACGCGGGCCGCGGGACCGCTGGAGCGGTACCGCTCGCGCTGCCGGGCGACGAGGACCTGCTCCGACCGCTCCTCCTGGCCGTTGCGACGATAGGCGGCGGCCAATTGGTCGAAAGCCTGCGGTGAGTAACCATCACTCACTCCGACGATCCAACGCAACCGCGTTCGGACGTCAACTACAGGGGTGTCGTTCAACGATTCGTACACGAATCCGTCGAGAAGGACGTGACCCGGCGTGGCGGGTTCCCACAGCGGCACCGCATCGAGGAAGCGGCCGACCCGCGCCTCGTCGAGCAGGACGACGCCGTCGAGGGGCGCGGCGGGGCGCAGGTCCAGCTCCGTGGTGACGAGCCCGTAGGCGTTGAGCGCGTAGCGCGCACCCGGCCCGCCCAACTGCGCGCCGGCGAGCTGGACCGACTTGCCGACGTCCGCGCGCCGCATCCGGACGCCCCCGGTCGCGCGCAGCCCGCCCCCGAGCAGGTCCTTGCCGATGGCGGCCGCGCGCACGTCCAGCGAGGGCCGCACCAGCGGCGGGACGCGGGCGGGCTCGCCGTCGGCGAGCGGCTTATGGCGGGGCGCGGTGAGCACGGTGCCGGTGCAGTCCAGCGTCGTGCCGATCGTCGCGTTCTGCAGCCGCACCGTGCCCTCGCCGGTCACCCCGCGCAGGGACAGGTCGCCGCCGACCCGGATCCGGTCGCCGTGCAGCGCGTCGCGGTCGGGTGCGTGCAGCGTGACGCCGGCCAGGCTCGCGCTGCCGCGGATGTGCGCGTCGACCAGCCGCAGCCCGCCGTGGCAGACCAGCGCGGGCCGTCCCGTGCGCCGGGCCTCCAGCTCGCCGCCGATCTCCATGCCGTCGCCGAGCAGGGCCACGCCGCGGTCGGGCGCCGGGTAGGGCCCGGACAGGTGCGCCCCCGACAGCCGCAGGAACCCGCCGACGACGGCGCCGGGCAGCCGCACCGTGCCCGTGCAGACGGCGCCGTCGTCCAGTTCGACGTTGCCCTCGACGCGGACGCGGTCGGCCACCAGCGCCGCCCCCGGGTCGACGGTCCCCTCCGGCACCGTCGGCGGCCTGCTGTCGTTCACCGGGCGTGCGGGCAGCGGCAGGTCCACCCGCCTCCGCAGGACGGCGCCGGTGAACAGCAGGT
>JAPLAT010000572.1 GCA_026393175.1 Pseudonocardiales bacterium | reverse complement strand
ATCAAGATCGAGATGAACTTCCTGCCGGACGTGTACGTCCCCTGCGAGGTGTGCAAGGGCGCGCGCTACAACCGCGAGACGCTCGAGGTGCACTACAAGGGCAAGACCGTCGCCGACGTGCTCGACATGCCGATCGAGGAGGCCGCGGAGTTCTTCGCGCCGATCAACTCGATCGCCCGCTACCTGCGCACGCTCGTCGACGTCGGGCTGGGTTACGTGCGGCTCGGCCAGCCCGCGCCCACGCTCTCCGGCGGCGAGGCGCAGCGCGTCAAGCTCGCCTCGGAGCTGCAGAAGCGCTCCAACGGCCGCACCGTCTACATCCTCGACGAGCCGACCACCGGCCTGCACTTCGAGGACATCCGCAAGCTGCTCCTGGTGATCAACGGTCTGGTCGACAAGGGCAACTCGGTGATCGTCATCGAGCACAACCTCGACGTCATCAAGACCAGCGACTGGATCATCGACATGGGTCCGGAGGGCGGGTCCGGCGGCGGCACGGTCGTCGCCGAGGGCACGCCGGAGCAGGTCGCGGCCCACCCCACGAGCTACACCGGCCAGTTCCTGGCCGGGCTCGTCACGCCGCGGGAGGCCCCGCGCCGGGCCCCGCGACGCAAGGCGGTCGCCGCGAGCTGAGTGCGGCCGTACGGCTCAACTTCGCGCGGCGTTCGGAGCAGTTCCGCCGCCGCCTGTGGCTACCGGTCACCGTCTGCTGTTACCCGTTGACCCGGTGCGATCGGGCGCACCGGGTGGCGGGGGTGCGGTATGGCGAGGTCTCGGTCCGTCCACGTCTTCACCCCCGACGATCCGCCCTTCCCCGAGGCCCGCGGCGCCGCGGAGCGGATCGAGGCCGGGGTGTTCCGGGCGACGTTCGGCGAGTCGGCGCAGGCGCTGCGCTCCTACTACGACGAGCACCTGCCGCAGACGGTGTTCGTGCTCGTCGACGACGGCGGCTGGGCCGGGATGCTGCGGCTGGGCGTGCCCGGGCCGCGGCCCTCGCTGAGCCTGGAAGACGCGCTCGCGCCCCCGTTCTCGGTGCCGCCGGAGCTGGCCGACGTGCCGATGGTGGACGTCCTCACCGCCGCGGTGCGCACCCGCTTCCGCAGCCGCGGCCTGTTCGAGGAGCTGCTCGGGGCCGCGTCCGGCGTGGCGGCCGAGCGGCGGTGCACCCGCCTCGGCGCGATGACCGACCACCGCGTGCTGGCCTACCTGCGCTACCGCGGCCTGCCCGTCGAGCTGCACTCCGGGCTGCACCCCTACTACGGCTCGCCGGCCACCGGCTTCGTCTCGGTCGCCGCGTCCGATCTGACGGCCTGGTTGCCGAGGGCGGGCGCGGCCTGAGCGGCGGGACCGGGATCATCGGGGGGGTGGAGCGCGATCCGCGGGGCATGGACGGGGCGTGGCGCCGGTTCCAGACGCACGCCTTCGCCGAGCCGGGGCCCGCGCTCGCTCCGTTCGTGCAGCGGTTCTGGACCGTCGACTGGTCCTACGCCACCCCCTACCGGCAGCTGATCGTGCCGTTCCCGCAGGTGAACCTGAGCTGGCGCGGCACGGTGGCGCCGGAGGTGAGCGGTCCCGCGCTGGGGCCGCAGACCGTCGAGCTGGCCGGCGACGGGCGCGTCGTCGGGGTGACGTTCCGGCCCGGCGGGTTCCGCCCGTTCCTGCGCGGCCCGGTCTCCGCGCTGGCCGGCCGGTCCGTCCCCGCGGCGGACCTGCTGCCCGACCCGCCGCCGCGGGTCGCCGACGCGGCGGAGGCGGGGGAGTGGCTGCGCACCGTGCTGCCGCCGCCCGACCCGACCGTCGACTGGGTCGCGGACGTCGTGCGCCGGGTGGCGGAGGACCGCGCGATCACCCGCGTCGACGACCTCGCCGAGCGCTGCGGGTGCGGCGTCCGCCGGCTGCAGCGGCTCTTCGCCGCCTACGTCGGCGTCGGCCCGAAGCGGGTCATCCGCCGCTACCGGCTGGCCGAGGTGACCGACCGGATGGCGGCGGGCGTCCCGATCGACTGGGCCGGGCTGGCCGCGGAGCTCGGGTACGCCGACCAGGCGCACCTGGTCCGCGCCGTCACCGCGTTCTGCGGCGAGCCGCCCACCCGCTACGCCGCCCGCTACGGGCGGAGCAGGTAGAACCGGAAGAACGCGTCCTCGATCGGCAGCACCTCCGTCCCGGCGAACCCCGCCTCGCGCGCGTAGCGGCGCAGGGTGTCCGGGCGCATGACGGTCCCGGTGGCGGCGGAGTGCTCGTGCGCCATGCCGTCGGGCAGGCAGCACATCAGCGAGTAGCCGTACATCAGCTGCTCGACCTCGTCGCCGGGCGCGGTGAACTCCTCGGCCACCCGCTCGTCCATCACCAGCACGGTGCCGTCCGGGCCGGCGAGGCGCCGCATCGAGGCGAGCACGGCCACCGGGTCGGGGAGGTCGTGGATGCACTCGAACGCGCAGACCAGGTCGTAGGTGCCGGTCGCCGTCGCGGCGTCGGCGTGGTGGAACCGCACCCGGTCGTCGACGCCGTGCTCGTGGGCGTGGCGGCGGGCGGCCTCCACCGACGGGGCGTCGAGGTCGAACCCGTCGACCGTCACGCCCGGGTGGGCCAGCGCGAGCCCGATCGCCGACCAGCCGAACCCGCAGCCGACGTCGGCGACCCGGCCGCCGCGGTGCAGCACCGCGGCGATCTCCGGCACCGAGGGCAGGTGCTCGCGGGGGACGGGGCCGAGCAGCAGCGGCCGGTTCGCGGCGGCCTGGCTCTCGCGGGCGTCGGGGCCGAACCGGTCCCAGGACACCCCGCCGCCGGAGCGGTAGGCGGCGACGAGGGCGTCCATCTCCCGCCCCAGCCCGACGGTCATCCGGGCCAGCGGCAGCACGTGGTTCGGCGAGAGCTCGTCGGTGAGCACCTCGGCGGGGCCCGGGGGCAGGGTGAACACGCCGCCCTCGACGGTGAGGACGCCGCACACGGCCTGGTGCTCGCACCACTCGCGGGCGTAGCGCTCGCTGGTGGCGGTGCGCCGGGCCAGGGCGGCCGGCGTGAGCGGGCCCGCGGCCAGCGCGCGGTACCAGCCGAGGCGGTCGCCGAGGTAGGCGGCCTGGGCGAACTGCAGGCCGAGGACGGCGCCGAAGAGGCGCTCGCCGAACTCCTCGGCGGTGGGCCCGCCGGTGGGGGCTGCGGTGGGGACGGAGGTGCCGGCGGTGACGGGGGCGGGGATGTCGGTCGTCGTCATGGGGCCGACGGTGGCGGCCCGCGCTGTCGGATCGCTGTTACGTCCCTGTCGCCCTGCGCGAGACTTCCCCTGTGACGGTCCAGGTCGGCGTGCTCGGCCCGCTCGTGGTGCGCGACGCGGCCGGGGCCGACGTGCCGCTGGGCAGCGCGCGGCAGCGGCGGCTGCTCGCCGCGCTGGCCCTGCACGCCGGGGCGCCCGTCGGCCGCGACCTGCTCGCCGACCTGGTCTGGGGCGACGACCCGCCCGCCGACCCCGCCGCGACGCTGCAGACCCACGTCGCCCGCCTGCGCCGCACGCTGCCGGCCGGGGTCGCGATCGTCACGGCCCCGGGCGGCTACCGTCTCGACACCGCGGGCCTGGACGTCGCGCTGTTCACCGCGGGGGCCGACCGCGACGACGACACCGTGCTCGACCTGTGGCGCGGCCGCCCGTTCGCCGAGCTGGACCACCCCGCGGTGGCGCCGGAGGTGGCCCGGCTGACCGCGACGCGCGCCGCCGCCGTCGAGCGCCGGGCCGCGGCGCTGGTCGCGGCCGGGCGCGGCGGGGACACGGTCGCCGTGCTGGAGGCGCTGGTCGCCGAGGAGCCGCTGCGCGAGACGGCCGTCGCAATGCTGCTGCGGGCGCTGCTCGACGCGGGCCGGCCCGGGGACGCGCTGACCGCCTACGACCGGCTGCGCCGGGCCCTAGCCGACGAGCTGGGCACCGACCCGGCCCCGGAGCTGCGCCGGCTGCACGCGGCGGCGCTGCGGCCCGCGCGTCCCGGCCCGGCGGTCCCGGTCAGCACGTTCGTCGGCCGCGACGCCGAGCTGGCCCTGCTCACCGGCCTGCTCCGGGAGCGGCGGGTCGTCACGCTGTGCGGGCCGGGCGGGGTGGGCAAGACGCGGCTGGCCCGGCACGCCGCCGCCGAGGTCGCGGGCGGGTTCGACGACGGCGTGGTGTTCGTCGACCTCGTGCCGGCGACGCCCGGCACCGTCGACGCCGTGGTGGGGGCGGCGCTGCGCCTGTCCGACGCGGGCGGGCTGCGGCGGCGCATCGTCGAGGTGCTCGCGGTGCGCCGGCTGCTGCTGGTGCTCGACGACGCAGAGCACGTCGTCGACGCCGTGGCGGCGCTCGTGGAGGACGTCGTCGCCGCGGCGCCGGGGGTGACGGTGCTCGCCACCTCCCGGGAGGCGCTGCGCTGCGACGGCGAGCAGGTGCTGCCCGTCGCGCCGCTGGCGCCCGGCCCGGCCGCCGTGCTGCTCGCCGACCGCGTCCGGGCGGCCGACCCGGGCGCCGTCCTCGCCCCGGGCGTCCTCGACGCCGTGTGCGCCCGGCTCGACCGCCTCCCGCTCGCGCTGGAGCTCGCGGCGGCGCGGGTGCCCGCGGTCGGGCCGGAGGGCCTGCTCGCCGCCCTCGACGACCCGCTCGACGGGCTGGGCCGCCCCCGGCGTACCGCCCCGGCCCGGCACCGCTCCCTGCGTGATGTCGTGACCTGGTCGTTCGGGATGCTCGACGAGCGGGAGCGGGCCCTGTTCGTGCGGCTCGCGGTGTTCGACGGCGCCGTGGACCGGGCCGCCGTCGCCGCCGTCTGCGGGGACGCCGGGGCGCTGCCCGACCTCGTCGACCGCTCGCTCGTGGTCCGCCGGGCGGGCGGGTTCGGGATGCTGGAGACGCTGCGGGCGTTCGGCCGCGAGCAGCTCGCCGGCGACCCCGCGCGCGCCGCGCTGCGGGACCGGCACACGGCGTGGGTGCTCGACCTCGTCGACGACCTGGGCGCGGCGCGCTCGCGCCCCGACGAGGCCGCCGCCGTCCGCCGCGTCGACGCGCACCTGGCCGAGGTCCGGCGGGCGCACGCGCGGCTGTGCGCGCACGGCCCGCTCGACGACCTGCTGCGGCTCGCGCTGGTCTGCGCGGAGTACGGGTACCAGCGGGCGCGGGCCGACCTGTCCGCGCTCGCCGACGACGCCCTGCGCGCCGCGGGCTGCGACCCCGACGCCCCCGCCGGGACCGGCGAGCCCGCCCACCCGCTGGTGCCCCGGGTGCTCGCGCTCGGCGCCATGCCGCACTGGCAGCGCGGCGACATGGCAACCGTCCGGCGCCGCTGCGGGCGGGCGCTCGCCCTGGCCGACCGGCTCGGCGACCCGGCGCTCGGCCGGGACGCGCACGAGGTGCTGTGCAACGTCGAGCAGGTCGGCGGCGACCTGCCCGCGGCCGACGCGCACGGCAGGCGCAGCCTCGCCCTGTCCGTCGCGGCCGGGGACGACACGACCCGGCTCATGGCCCTGACCGACCTGACCATCGTCGCCGCCTACGCGGGTCGGGCGGACGTCGCGGCCGCCCGGGAGGCCGAGGTGCTGGCCCTCGCCGGGCGGATGGGCTCCCCGCTGGCCCGCGGGTGGGCGGCGTACGCGGCGGGGGAGCGGCGCGCCGAGGCCGGCCTGCCCGGCGCCGCGGCCCACCTGGAGCGCGCCGTGGCGCTGGCCGAGGAGGTGGACGGCGCCTTCCTCGCCGGGGTCGCCCGGCACACCCTGCTCACGACGGCCGCCCGGGCGGGCGACCCGGGGCACGCCCTGGCCCGGTTCGGCCCGCTGCTCGACGGCTGGCACGCGATGGGCGCCTGGACCCACCTCTGGACGGCCGTGCGGGCGCTCGCCGAGGCGCTGTCCCGGCGCGGGCGCCACCGC
>JAPLAT010000440.1 GCA_026393175.1 Pseudonocardiales bacterium | reverse complement strand
CAGGCCCCGGGCAGCCGCGGTCCCAGCGCCCCGGCCCGCGGGAAGCGGGCGGCGGCGGCGACGAGTGCGTCGAGCGCCCCGGGCGCGAGCCGGACGGCGGGGTCGGCGACGAGGGCGAACCCGACGCCGGGCGGCAGCGCGGCCAGCCCGCGGTTGACGGCCGCGGCGCGGGCGAGCCGCTCGGTCTGCGGGACCGCGGTGACCCCGCCTGGCACCCCGTCGGGCACCCCGTCGGGCGTGGCGCCCTCGGCGTCCACGACGACCACCGGGCCGACCTGCGGCGGGAGGGTGGCGAGCAGCCCCTCGGTGCCCGGCGTCCAGGTCACCACGCCGACGCCACCGGTCACGGGCCCGAGGATACGCAGGGCCGCTCCGGCCGCCCCGACCCCCGGGACGGGCCCGGTCACCCCCGGCCGGGTCGCCGCGCCGACCACCGGGCGGTCAGTCGTCGGCCGCGTCGCCGTCGAGCTCGGTGAGGAGGTCGGCGGCCACCCGGTCCCCGGAGTCCGCGGCCACCTGGAGGTAGGCGCGCGCGTCGTCCGGGCGGCCGACGTCGAGCAGGAAGCGGCCCATCGTGTACGCCCAGCCCGGCTCGGCGTGGCGGCGCGCCTCGACGAACTCGCGCTCGGCGGCGTCGACGTCACCGCGCGAGGACAGCAGGAACAGCCCGTAGGCCGTGTGCGCGCGGAGGGCCCCGAGCCGGCCGGCCTCGCGGTAGAGGTCCTCGGCCTCCTCGAGCCGGGCCTGGGTGGCGCGCACCTCGGCCAGCGCGAGGACGGTGTCGGGCCGGGACGGGTCGACGAACCGCTCGGCGGCGATGGCCGCCCCGGGCAGGTCGCCGTCCTCCAGCAGCAGGGCGACGAGGTTGGCCGGGGCGAGGGGGTCGCCCGCCTCGGCGGCCCGCTCCAGCACCAGGACGCCCTCGGCGAGGCGGCCCTCGTCGCGCAGCAGGATGCCCAGGTCGTTCGCCGCGGCGATCTCCCCGGACTCGACGGCCAGGCGCAGCGCCTCCTCCGCGCGCTCCCGGTCGCCGGTCTCCACCAGCGCGACGCCGAGCCGCCCGGCGAACCGCACGTGCCCCTGCGCCACCAGCGGGCCCAGCCACTCCGCGGCGGCGTGCCAGCTGCCGCTGTCGAGGTAGGCGCGCACCAGCAGGTCCGGCGCCGAGGGCTCCCCGGAGGCGACGGCCTGGCGGAGCACGTCGACCGCCTCCAGCGGCCGCCCCGCCTGCAGGAGGGCCGAGCCCTCCGCGGTGAGCGGCTCCACGGACAGCGCGGGCTGCCCGGACGCCTGCCCGGACGTCGGTTCCGTCACTCGGACCTCCTCGATCGGGGCGTCATCGTGGCACCCCCGGGTCCGACGGTCACCCTGGGTAGGTGGCGACCACCCGTCGGTAGGCCGTTCGGCGGATCCGCTCCGGGACCAATCGGTAGCCGCCGCGCAGCACGACGTTGCGCACGTACTGCCCGCGGGTGGTGAACCCGAGCTGCCGGAACCGCCGCTGGACGGCCAGCTCGGCCTTCAGCTGCCCCCAGCCGCCGCGCCGGGCGTAGGCACCCGCGCCCACCCGGTACTTCACGAGCGGCTCGGCCACGTTGGCCACCCGCGCCCCGGCGACGAGCAGCTTCGCCCAGAGCAGGTAGTCCTCCATCAGCGCGAAGTCGCTGTAGCCGCCGACGGCCCGGACGAGGTCGCGGCGGTAGACGACCGTGGGGTGGTTGAACGGGTCGGCGAACCGGGCGCGGACGGCGATGTCGGCCGGGTCGGTCGGCGGGGTGCGGGTGCCCACGAGGTCGTCCGGGTCGTCGCCGAACTCCAGCAGCCCGGACCCGACGAGGTCGATCCCGGACTCGATGATCGGCAGCTGGACGGCGAACCGGTGGGGCAGCGACAGGTCGTCGGCGTCCATCCGCGCGACGACGTCGTGGCGGCACGCCTCCAGCCCGGCGTCGAGCGCGGGGCCGAGCCCGCCGTTGGCCGGGAGCTCGAGGACGTCGGTCGGCACGGGGCTCCCCGCGGCCAGCTCCGCGACGGCCGCGGCGAGCGGGGCGGGCACCGGCCCGTCACGGACGATCACGACGTGGTCGGGCCTGCGGACCTGCTCCTGCACCGAGGACAGGAACGCCGCGGTGAGGAACTCGGGGCGGTCACCGGCCCAGACCGGCAACAACAGCGAGAACTGCTCGGGCACCGCCCGGATCTCCTTCCACGGGCCGTCCCCGGCCCCGTCACGCTGTGTCAGTGCACAGAGGGCGAGGACGGTCACCCGCGACACGCCGCGCGGTGTCCCGGCGTCCTCCACCCGATGCTGCACCCTAGAGGCCCCGTACCGGAGTGGGAGGTGGCGCATGGACGCACGGTCCCCGCGCGGCCGGCCCGCCGCCGTCGCCGGCCCCGCCG
>JAPLAT010000474.1 GCA_026393175.1 Pseudonocardiales bacterium | reverse complement strand
GATGACCCGCTCGAACGCGAGCGCGTCCTCGACGTCGCCCTTCGTCCGGACGACCCAGGTGCCCAGCTCGAGCTCGTTGGCGCGCAGCCGCAGGATCAGGTCGTCGAGCTCGCGGGTCATGGCCAGCGGCCAGAACTCCGCCCCCAGCTCGTGGACGCGCTCGACGGTGTCGGGCACGTCGCCCTCCGGGCCGAGCACGGTGATGTTCACCAGGCCCGCGTCCCGGTCGAACTCCGCGGTGACGTGGCGGTAGCGGATCCCGTCGGCGGTCTCCTCGCGCTGCAGCGGCGGGAGCGGGACGCCCTGCGCGTCGGAGGGGCGGGTGGAGCGGGCCGCGGCGGCGGCGGCGCGCTCGGCGACCTTCTCGTCCCACTGCCGCTTGGGGATGACCTCGTCGACGAGCTTCCACTCCACGGCCTGCTTGCCGCGGGCGCCCTCGGACTTGGTGGCGAACACGTCGGCGCGGTCCTTGCGCACCTTCCGCTTGTCGATCACGCGGGTGAGGCCGCCGGTGCCGGGCAGCACGCCGAGCAGCGGGACCTCGGGGAGCGACACCGCGGAGGAGTTGTCGTCGATCAGCAGGATCTGGTCGCACGCCAGCGCCATCTCGTACCCGCCGCCCGCCGCGGTGCCGTTGACGGCCGCGATCCAGGTCTGGCCGGAGTTCGCCGTGGCGTCCTCGATGCCGTTGCGGGTCTCGTTGGTGAACTTGCAGAAGTTCACCTTCCACGGGTGGCTCGACTGCGCGAGCATCCGGATGTTGGCGCCCGCGCAGAAGTTGCGGTCCTTCGCGCTGGTCAGGACCACGGCCTTGACCCCGGGGTGCTCGAAGCGCAGCCGCTGCGTGGCGTCGTAGAGCTCGATGTCCACGCCCAGGTCGTAGCTGTTCATCTTCAGCTCGTAGCCGGGCACCAGGCCGCCGTCCTCGGCGATGTCCAGGCGCAGGTACGCGACGTCGCCCTGCACGTCGAGCGTCCAGTGCCGGTAGGTCGCCGGGTCCGCGTCGAAGGAGACGCGGGGTACGGCCGCCTGGTCCGGGTCGGCGGTCACCGTCATGGGGTCCTCCTGCGATCGGCTGGCTGTGAGTCTACAGGAGCGTGGTGAAACGACAAGTTGCTGTGGAACGTCGATCTAGCCCTTGGCCTCCGCGGCGTCCGCCGCCGTCAGCGGGGGCGGGGTGATGGTGGCGGCGGCCCGCTCGCGCAGCCGGAAGCGCTGGATCTTGCCCGTGGCGGTGCGCGGCAGCTCCGTGACGACGACGACCTCGCGCGGCCGCTTGAACGCCGCGAGCCCGGCCCGGCAGAAGGCGACGACCTCGTCCGGGTCGACCGTGCCGCCCGGCCGGGGCACGACGTAGGCGACCGGCTTGTCCAGCCCGTCCGCGTCCGGCACGCCGACGACGACCGCCTCGGCCAGGCCCGGGTGCTCCAGCAGCCGCGTCTCCACCTCGGTGGGGGAGACCCAGATCCCGCCGACCTTGAGCACGTCGTCGGCCCGGCCGAGGCAGGTGTAGCTGCCGTCGGTGCCGCGGACGTAGGTGTCGCCGGTGCGCATCCACTCGCCCTGGAAGACCATCCGGTTGACCGCCGTGCGGCACCAGTAACCCGTGCAGATCGAGTCGCCGGAGACGTAGAGCATCCCCGGCTCGTCCGCCCCCTCGATGACGCTGCCGTCGCCGCGGCGCAGCTCGACGGCGTACCCCGGCACCGGGAACCCCGAGCTGCCGGGCACCACGGCGCCCGCGACGTTGGAGATGAAGATGTGCAGCGCCTCGGTGGAGCCGATCCCGTCGAGGATCTCGAAGCCGTACTGCTCCTTGACCCCGTGGAACATCCGGGCCGGCAGCGCCTCGCCCGCGGACACCCCGTTGCGCACCGTCGCGAACGTCTCGCGGCCCAGGTCGGCGGCCATCAGCGGGCCCCAGAAGCTCGGGCCGCCGAAGAACAGCGTCACGCCGTGCTCGCGGGTGAGCTCGCCGAACCGGGCCGGGCTGGGCCGCGCGGGCTCCAGCACGGCCGCGGCGCCCACCGACAGCGGGAAGAACAGCGAGTTGCCGATGCCGTAGGCGAAGAACAGCTTGGCCGCCGACAGGCAGACGTCGTCCGGCCCGATGCGCAGCACCTCGCGGGCGTAGGTCTCGCAGACGTAGCGGATGTCGGTGTGGCGGTGCATCGCGCCCTTGGGCGTGCCCGTGGTGCCCGACGTGTAGAGCCACAGCGCGGGCGACTCGTCCCAGGTGGGGTAGGGCTCGGTCAGCGGCGCGTCGCCGCGCAGCGCGTCCCAGGTCAGGCAGGCGACGCCGGGGACGTCCGGCGCCACGTCGCCGGTGAGCACGAGGTGGCGCAGGTCGGGCGCGTCCGCGGCGGCGACGGCGACGCTGCCGGCGAACTGCGCGCTGCCCAGCAGCACCCGCGCCCGGGAGTCGACGACGAGCTTGTGCAGCTCCGGGCCCGTCAGCATCGTCGAGGACGGCACGGCGACGGCGCCGATCCACATCGTCGCGAGGATGCCGACGGCGAGCTCCACGTCGTCGGCCATCGCCAGCAGCACCCGCTCCTCGGGGCGCACCCCCAGCGCGACGAGCCCCGCGGCGACCCGGCCCACCTCCTCGGTGAGCTCGCCGTAGGTCGTCGTGCCGCGGGGGTGGTGGAAGGCGGCGCGCCCGCCGTCGCCCGCAGCGACCCGGGAGCTCGTGAGGTAGGCGGCGGCGTTGAACGGTTCCGTCATCGGGCGCTCCGTAGCGGCGGGGGTTTCCGGTGCCGGGACTCTACTGCCGCCCCGTCGGGCGTCAACGCGTTCGTAGACCTTCCCAACCGATGCACATACTGCTATGAACCGTGTGGCTCAAGGCACAGTCTGATGCACAGCCCAGCGTTCGAAGGAGAACCACAGGTGCAGACCCGCGGAGCGATCATCCGGCAGGCGCCCGGCAAGTACGAGGTCGTGGACCTGGAGGTCGACGACCCCGGTCCCGGCGAGATCCAGGTCAAGATGACGGCGTCGGGGATGTGCCACTCCGACGACCACGTGGCCACCGGCGACATCCCGGTCGGCGTCTACCCCTTCGCCGGCGGGCACGAGGGCGCCGGCATCGTCAGCAAGGCCGGGCAGAACACGAAGGGCATCAAGGAGGGCGACCACGTCGTCTTCTCGTTCCTCCCCTCCTGCGGCCACTGCCGCTGGTGCGCGTCGGGCATGCAGAACCTCTGCGACCTGGGCGCCGGGCTGCTCGCCGGCTCCCGCTGGGAGGACCCCACCTCCTACCGGCTCAAGCTGGCCGACGGCGGGCAGCCGGTGGGCCAGATGTGCGGCATCTCGACGTTCCTGGAGACCACCACGGTCTCCCAGGACTCCTGCGTGAAGGTGCCCGAGGACATCCCGCTCGAGGTCGCCTGCCTGGTGGGCTGCGGCGTCGGCACCGGCTGGGGCTCGGCGGTGAACTCCGGTGAGGTCAAGCCGGGCGCGACCACCATCGTCATGGGCATCGGCGGCATCGGCATCAACGCCGTGCAGGGTGCGGCGCACGCCGGCGCGTCCAACATCATCGCGGTGGACCCGGTCGCGTTCAAGCGCGAGAAGGCCCAGGAGCTCGGCGCGACCCACGCCTGCGAGTCGATGGAGGAGGCCACCGAGCTCGCCAAGCAGTTCACCAACGGGCAGGGTGCCGACCAGACCATCGTCACCGTCGGTGTGGTCAAGCCGGAGATGATCGGGCAGGCCATGGCCTCGATCCGCAAGGCCGGCACCGTCGTCGTGACCGCGCTGGGCAACATCGCGGACACCACCCCGCTGCCGGTCTCGCTGGCCGACGTGACGCTGTACCAGAAGCGGATCCAGGGCGCGCTGTTCGGCGCCTCCAACCCGAACTGGGACATCCTGCGTCAGCTGCAGCTCTACCGCGAGGGCGTGCTCAAGCTCGACGAGCTGGTCACCAAGACCTACTCGCTCGACGAGGTCGCGCAGGGCTACCAGGACATGCACGACGGCAAGAACATCCGCGGCGTGATCCACTACTGAGCCACGGTCGACGAACGGCACTCCCGTCCCACCCGTGTGGACGGGAGTGCCGTTCGTCGTGCAGGAGAGGAGAGGCATGACGGCGGTCGTCGGGTTGCGGCGGGAGCGGGAGGTGCTCGTCGTCGCCATCGCGACGGGGCGGCACATCGTGCTGGAGGGTCCACCGGGGACGGGGAAGTCGACGCTGTTGCGGTCGATCGCCGCGGACACGGGCCAGCACGTCGTGTTCGTGGAGGGCAACGCCGAGCTGACGCCGGCGCGGCTGGTCGGCCAGTTCGACCCCGCGCAGGTGCTCAGCGACGGCTACCGGCCCGACGCGTTCCTCGACGGCCCGCTCATCACGGCGATGCGCACCGGCGGGCTGCTCTACCTGGAGGAGCTCAACCGCGTCCCCGAGGAGACGCTCAACGTCCTCATCACCGTGCTCACCGAGGGCGAGATCGCGGTGCCGCGGCTGGGGACGGTGCAGGCGGGCAAGGAGTTCCGGCTGATCGCGGCCATGAACCCGTTCGACGCCGTCGGCACCGCGCGGGTCAGCCAGGCGATCGCCGACCGGATGTGCCGGGTCGTGCTCGGCTACCAGGACGAGGCGGCCGAGCAGGCCATCACCGCGTCGGTGAGCGGGCTGGCCGGGCGCTGGGTCGACCTGGCCGTCACGCTCGCCCGGGCCACCCGCGAGCACCGCGACGTGCGGATGGGCAGCTCCGTGCGCGGCGCGATCGACCTCGCCCTGGTGCTCACCGGGCTGGCCGACCTGCGCGGCGAGGCCGTCCCGGGCCGGGAGACCGGCCGCGACGCCGCGTACGCCGCGCTGTCGGGCCGCATCCGCATCGCCGACGGCGTCGACCGCACGCCGGAGTCGGTGATCGACGAGCTGCTGGAGCGGTTCTGGCCGGGTGCGGACGACGCCGCCGAGGAGTCCCCGGACGCCGAGGGAAAAGCGCCGGGCCCGGGTAGCTCCCCGGGCTTCCAGCCGCGGTCCCGGCCCGGCCGCGAGCAGGGCGCGCGCACGCAGAGCCGCCAGCAGATCGCGGCGAACCACCCGGACCTCGCCGAGGTCTCCCCTGAGCCGGGCGAGCTGGACGTCGAGGCCCTCGACGCGCTCGCCGCCCGCGACCCCGAGGAGGCGGCCGCGCTGCTGGCCGACCTCGCGGTCGCCACGGACGCACCGCTGCGCGCCGCGGCCCGCCGGCTCGCCGGGCGGGTGTTCCTGCGGCTGGGCAGGGTCGGGCCGGCGCGCTCCCGCGGCACGCGCCGCCTGGGCCCGTCCCGCGCCCTCGACGGTGACCTCGACCTGGACCGCACGATCGACGCGTGGGACCCGGCGGCGTCGCGCCGGCCCGAGGAGCTGGTCACCCGGACCTGGACGGCGCACCGCCGGGCGGTCTGTCTGGTCGTCGACATCTCGGGGTCGATGCAGGGCCTCGCCGTCGCGCTGGCCGCGGTCGCGGCGGCCGGGGTGGTCCTCGCCAACGAGCACGGCCCGCCCGCGCTGCAGCCCTCGGTGCTGGCGTTCGGCGCGGGGGTGCGGGTGCTGCAGCGCCAGGGCGCCCGCCGCCCGCCGGAGGACCTGCTGGCCGATCTCGTCGCGCTGCGCGGGCACGGCACCACCGACCTCGCGGGCGGCCTGCGCGAGGCCTCGCGGCAGCTCGCGGGCGCCGTCGCCGACGAGCGGCTCGTCGTCCTGCTGTCGGACTGCCTGCACACCGCGGGCGACGACCCGGCCGAGGCGCTGGGCGGCATCGACCGCCTGCAGGTCCTCGTGCCGCTGGGCGGGCCCGAGGCCGAGGCGGCGGCCCGCCCCCTCGCCGCCCGGGGCGGCGGCCGGGTGCAGGTGGTGCGCACGCTGGCGGAGATCGCCCCCGCCCTGACCCGGATCCTGAGCTGACCCGGATCCTGAGCTGACCCGGGGCCCTCGGCCGGACGCGGATAGAGTCCGAACGTGGGCACCCTCGTCTCCTTCCATGCGCATCCCGACGACGAGTCGATCGCGACCGGCGGCACGCTCGCCCGGGCCGCGGCGGCCGGCCACCGGGTGGTGCTCGTCTTCGCCACCCGCGGTGAGCTGGGGGAGCCGGTGCCCGGCGTCCTGGAGCCGGGGGAGCAGCTCGCCATGCGCCGCTCCGCGGAGTGCTACGCCTCGGCCGCGGCGCTCGGGGCGCAGCGCGTGGAGTTCCTCGGCTTCACCGACTCCGGGATGATGGGCGAGCCCAGCAACGACGCCCCGTTCTGCTTCTGGCGGGCCTCGGTCGACCACGCCGCCCGCCGGCTCGCGGTGATCCTCGACGAGGAGGAGCCCGACGTCCTCACCGTCTACGACGACAACGGCGGCTACGGCCACCCCGACCACATCCAGGTGCACCGCGTCGGGCGCCGGGCGGCGGAGCTGTCGGCCGTGCCGGTGGTCGCGCAGAGCACCGTGAACCGCGACTGGCTGCTGCGCGGGATGCGCGGGCGGGCCGCGGCGGGGGAGAGCTGGCAGATGCCCGAGGAGCTCCCCGAGCTGGGCAAGCCGGAGGCGGAGATCACCCACCGCGTCGAGGCCGTCGACTTCGTGGAGCAGAAGCGGGCCTCGATGCGCGCCCACGCCAGCCAGATGGGCCCCGACCACTTCATGCTGACGATGCCCGACCCGGTCTTCGCGATGGGCATGGGCACGGAGTTCTTCATCGTCGACCCGCCGGTGAACCCGGCCTCGGCGCCCGAGATCTTCGAGGAGATGTTCCTGCCGCTGCGCTGAGCGCCGGTCCGGGCGGCTCAGGACGGGCGCAGCCGCCCGGCGAGCACGGCGACCCCGGGCCCGTCGAGCCCGGCCAGCCCGGCCGGGCGCCCGGCCGCGACGAGCAGCAGGTCCTCCGCCGGGCCCCGCACCAGCCGGCCGGTCCCGGCCGACCAGGCGGCGTCCGTCGCCTCCAGCGCGAGCCCGGCGACCCGCTTCGGCCCGCCCATGAACCGGTCGGCCGCGACGTGGGCCAGGGACGCGAGCACCGACCCGGCCGGCGAGCGGTAGGGCCTGCCGACGGGCCGGGCCACGTCCTGCGCGTGGACGACGAGGTCCATGAGCGGGTCCATCGGCCCGCTGCCCGGCGTGCGGCGCGTGGAGTCGGCGCTCTCGCGCAGCTGCGCGACCAGCTCGGCCGGGGTGAAGGCGGCCGCCCGCTCCCTGGCCATCCGCTCCTCCATCCGGTCGAAGCTGCCGCGGGCCCGGACGGCTTCCCGGAACAGCGTGGGCACCGTCACCCGCGTCGTCCACGTCAGGTGGGCGAGCACCTCGCGCACCGCCCACGCGGCGCACAGGGACGGGGTGGCCCACCCGGCCGCGTCCAGCCCCTCCGCCCACTCGGCGAGCGCGAGCCGCTCGGTCCGCACCGCCGCCGCGATCTCCTGCCGGTCCATCTCGTCCCCCTCGGGTCGTCGTCGGGAACCAGACCGCGGCGGGTGCCCCGACTCATCGCACCGCGGGCGAGGACCTCCGGCGGTGCACGACGTCACCCTGCTCGCCCGGGCGGGAGATCCGGCCGCGGCACACCAGCTCCAGCGCCACGGCCGCGGCGACGTGCTCGACCGCCAGCAGCAGCACCAGCACGAGCAGCTGGACGGCGCCGGCCTCCACCGGGGAGGCGCCGCCGAGCAGCATGCCGACGAACGCGCCGGGCAGCGTCACCAGCCCGACGGTGCGGGTCTGGTCCATCACCGGGACCAGCGACTGCGCCGCGGCGGGGCGGGCGATCTCCAGCGCGGCCTCGCGGGGGAGCAGCCCCAGGCTCAGGGCGGCCTCGACCTCGCCGCGGCGCGACTCCAGCTCGTCCAGCGCCCGGCGGCCCGCCAGCGCGGTGGCCGTCATGGTGCCGCCGATGAGGATGCCCGCGACCGGGATCACCGCGATGCCCTCGGGCGGCACCACCCCGGCCAGGACGAGCGCCCCGACGACCGGCAGCGGGGCCAGCCCGATGGGGAGGGCGGCCCACCACCCGGACGGGTCGTCGGTCATCCGCTTCCCGGCCGTCCGGGCCGCGACCACCACCATCACCGCGACGAACGCGGCACTGGCCGGCACCGAGGCGACGATCGCCCCGATGAGCAGCGACACCCCGCCGAGCTGCAGCGTCGCCCGCACGCCCGCGGTCAGGGCCTGCACCGACGTGCCCAGCCGGGCCGCCCATCCCACCGCCGCGGCGAGCAGCAGGGCCACCACGAGCGCGGCCGCGAGGGCCGGCCCCATCACGATGCTCATCGTCCGGTCGTTCCTGTCCACATGCCCGGGGCGCGCCTTCGACGCCGAGTAGAGCTAAGCTCCCAGACGATCGCCCGCCCGGCCCGAGGAGTAGTAGTGACAGCCGTCGCCCCCCAGCCGATCGAGTCGCGCCCCTACCCGGCGCGCCGGTCGGGCAAGGGCTCCGTGTTCCTGAAGATGCTGCGGACCACGGACCCCAAGGACATCGCGATCCTGTACATGGTCACGTCGTTCGGCTTCTTCCTGGCCGGCGGCGCGATGGCGCTGCTGATGCGCGGCGAGCTGGCCGTGCCGGGGCAGCAGTTCCTGTCGAGCGAGCAGTACAACCAGCTGTTCACCATGCACGGCACGATCATGCTGCTGCTGTACGCGACGCCGATCCTCTTCGGCTTCGCCAACTACATCGTCCCGCTGCAGATCGGCGCGCCGGACGTCGCGTTCCCGCGGCTCAACGCGTTCTCGTACTGGCTGTTCCTCTTCGGCGGTCTCACGGTCCTGTCGGGCTTCCTCACCCCGGGCGGTGCGGCCGACTTCGGGTGGTTCGCCTACACCCCGCTGTCCACGGCCACGTACTCGCCCGGCGCGGGCGGGGACCTGTGGATCGTCGGGCTGATCGTCGGTGGTCTGGGCACGATCCTCGGTGGCGTCAACTTCGTCACCACGATCGTCTGCATGCGCGCCCCCGGCATGACGATGTTCCGGATGCCGATCTTCACGTGGAACATCTTCGTGACGGCGCTGCTCATCCTCATCGCGTTCCCGGTCCTCACCGCCGCCCTGTTCGGGCTGCTGGCCG
>JAPLAT010000323.1 GCA_026393175.1 Pseudonocardiales bacterium | reverse complement strand
GCAAGGGCTCGCTGTGGGAGCGGATGCCCGGCGACCCGTGGAACAAGGCCGCCAACATCCGCGCGCTGCTCGCCTTCATGTGGGCGCACCCGGGCAAGCAGCTGCTGTTCATGGGCAGCGAGTTCGGGCAGTCGCGCGAGTGGTCCGAGGAGCGCTCCCTGGACTGGGAGAGCCTCGCCGACCCGCTGCACGGCGGCATCAAGACGATGGTCGGCGACATGAACCGCGCCTACCGCGCCCACCCGGCGCTGTGGACGAAGGACGTGTCGCCGGAGGGCTTCTCCTGGATCGACGCCAACGACACCGCGGGCAACGTCTTCAGCTTCCTGCGCCACGGCGTCGACGCCGACGGCAAGCCCGTCGTCCTGGCCTGCATCGCGAACTTCTCCGGCAGCGCCCGCGAGGGCTACCGGGTCGGGCTGCCCTTCGCCGGCCGCTGGCGCGAGGTCCTCAACACCGACGCCGAGGCCTACGGCGGCTCCGGCGTCGGCAACCTGGGCGTGGTCGAGGCCGAGCAGCACGTGTGGCACGGCCGGCCCGCCTCGGCCCTGCTGCGGCTGCCCCCCGCCGGGGTGCTGTGGCTGGCCCCGGAGCCCTACGAGGGCGCCGTCCGGCCCCGCGCCGTCGCCGCCGCGGCCGCCGCGGCCCCCGCCGTGGTCGAGGGCTCGGTCACCGACGACGCCCCGGCCGACCCGGACACCCCCGGGCCCCCGGCGGCCGACCCGCCGGCAGGCGACGGGACCCCGGAGGTCCCGGTCGCCGAGGACACGACCGCCGAGGACCCGGTCACCGAGATCCCGGTCGCCGACGTCCCGGCCGCCGCCGAGGACGACGAGGACGAGCCCGTCACGTTCGAGCTCGCCGCCGTCGCCCTGTCCCCGCCCTCCGACTCGGCCGCGGCCGTCCCCGGGGGGGCGGCCATCGGGGAGCCCGCCGCCGAGGGACCGGTCTCCACCGGACCCGAGGCCGCGACCGACCCCGTCACCCCCGCCTCCTCCACCCCGGAGCCGGTCGACGCCGGTGGCCCGGGAGGCGTCGCCGACGGGCCCACCGCTGTGACCGACGGCGGGTCCGCCGGTACCGGGTCGGACGCCCTTCCGGCCACTACGCCCTCCGACGGGACCTCCCTCGCCGGGGCGGTCGACGGTATCCCCGCGCCCGAGTCCGGCGGGTCCTCCGCCGGCGCGTCCACCAGCGCCTCCGCCGCCGACGAGCCCGCCGCCATCGACTCCACGAGCGGACCCGCTGACACCTCCGCGGTCGGCACCGAGACCAGCGAGACCGCGTCCGACCACGCGGTTCCCGGCCCCGTCGGCGCCGTGACGGCCGGTGCGCGACCGGCTCCGGGACCGCCGACGCAAGGCCCACCACCTCCGGGGCCACCACCTCCGGGGCCACCGACATCGGGGCGATCGACACGAGGGCCACCGACACCGCGGCCACCGAACCCGGAACCACCCACCCCGGCGCCACCAGCTCCGTGGCCACCGACGTCGCGGTCACCGACGACACCTACACCGTCGTCACCGAACCGGGGGCCGGCCACACCGGGGAAGCCCCCACCGTGGCCGTCGGCACCGAGCTCACTGACTCCGAGCCGGCCGGCCCCGTCGCGGCCGACCCAGCGTCAACCGGCTCCGGGCCGACGACCGACCCCGCGGTCCGCGAGGACCCGGCCACCGGGTCCTTCACGTCAGCGGAGGGCACCGGGCCGACCGGCGCGGAGCCGGGGACGGGGACGTCCGCCCCGTCGGCGTCGGCCGCGTCCGCGACCGGCGGGACCCCGGCCACGCCGTGGACCCCCTCCCGCCCGGCCGAGCGCT
>JAPLAT010000128.1 GCA_026393175.1 Pseudonocardiales bacterium | reverse complement strand
GTGTCCGACGCGGCCAGCCAGTCGTCGGCCTCGTCGGGGATGAGGTCGGGGGTGATCATGCCGAGCCCGCCCGCGGCGGCGAGGTCGCGCGCCCACGCGTCGACGCCGTAGCGCAGGACCGGGTTCCAGTAGGTCATGACGACGGCCTTCCCGCCGCCCGCCGTGACCCGCTCCACGACCGACAGGACGTCGCGCAGCCGGACCCCGGCGCGCAGGGCGGTGTCGGCGGCGGCCTGGATCGTCGGGCCGTCCATCACGGGGTCGGAGTAGGGCACGCCGATCTCCAGCAGGTCGCACCCGCCCTCGACCATGGCCCCCAGCAGCCCCACCGAGGCGTCGACGGTGGGGTAGCCGGCCGGCAGGTAGCCGATCAGCGCCCCGCGCCCCCGGGCGCGGCAGGCCGCGAAGACGTCCCCCACGCCGCTCATCGCTGCACGCTCCCCGAGTCGGACCCGGCGGGCGACGGCGCCGCGGCGAGCGTGTCGGCGGGGTCGGCCGTGGCCCCCTCGGCGATCGCCGTGCCGCTCGCCTCGGCGGCGCTCTGCCCCTCGGCGACCATGCCGAACCACTTCGCGGCGGTGTCGACGTCCTTGTCGCCGCGCCCGGACAGGTTCACCAGGATCGTGGCGTCCGGGCCGAGCTCGCGGCCCAGCCGCAGCGCGCCGGCCAGGCCGTGGGCGGTCTCGATGGCCGGGATGATGCCCTCGGTGCGGCAGAGCAGCGCGAAGGCGTCCATCGCCTCGGCGTCGGTGACCGGCTCGTAGGTGGCCCGGCCGATGTCCTTGAGCAGCGCGTGCTCCGGGCCGACGCCCGGGTAGTCCAGCCCGGCGGAGATCGAGTACGACTCCGCGGTCTGCCCGTCCTCGTCCTGCAGCAGGTAGCTCATCGCCCCGTGCAGGGCACCGGGCGTGCCCTGGCTCAGCGTGGCGCCGTGCCGCCCGGTCTCCACGCCGTCGCCGCCGGGCTCGAAGCCGACCAGCCGCACGCCCGGGTCGTCGAGGAAGGCGTGGAAGATCCCGATCGCGTTGGACCCGCCGCCCACGCAGGCCGCGACGGCGTCGGGGAGCCTGCCGAAGCGCTCCAGCACCTGCTCGCGGGCCTCGAGCCCGATGATGCGGTGGAAGTCGCGGACCATCATGGGGATCGGGTGCGCGCCTGCCACCGTGCCGAACAGGTAGTGGGTGTCCTCGACGTTGGTGACCCAGTCGCGCAGGGCCTCGTTGATGGCGTCCTTGAGCGTGCGCGACCCGGTCTTCACCGGCACCACCGTGGCGCCCAGCAGCCGCATCCGGGCGACGTTCAGCGCCTGGCGCTCGGTGTCCACCTCGCCCATGTAGACCACGCACTCCAGGCCCATGAGCGCGCACGCCGTGGCGGTGGCGACGCCGTGCTGGCCCGCCCCGGTCTCGGCGATCACCCGGGACTTGCCCATCCGCTTGGTCAGCAGCGCCTGGCCGAGCACATTGTTGATCTTGTGCGACCCGGTGTGGTTCAGGTCCTCGCGCTTGAGCAGGATCCGCGCGCCGCCGGCGTGCGCGCCGAACTTCGCGGCCTCGGTGAGCGGGGACGGCCGCCCGGAGTAGTCGCGGTGCAGCCGGTCGAGCTCGTCGAGGAACTCCCGGTCGCCGCGGGCCTTCTCGTACACGGCGGCGAGCTGGTCGAGCGCCGCGACCAGTGCCTCCGGGACGAACCGCCCGCCGTAGCGGCCGAAATGGCCGCGCTCGTCGGGCTCGTGCCCGGAGGGGGTCTCGATGCCGTGGCTCGCCTGGACCGTCACGGGTCGAGCGTAGGTCAGCGCGCCATCCGCGAGCACGACGGGTGGAACCCGGCGGCGACCAGCCCGCGCACGGCGGCCTGCGGGTCGCCGCTGGTGACGAGGCCCTCGCCGACGAGCACGGCGTCGGCCCCCCACCCGGCGTAGGTGAGCAGGTCGCCCGGCCCGCGGACGCCGGACTCGGCCACCCGCAGCACCTCGCTGGGCAGCCCCGGGGCGATCCGGCCGAAGACGGTGCGGTCGACCGCGAGGGTGTGCAGGTCGCGCGCGTTGACGCCGATGACCTTGGCCCCGGCCTCCAGCGCGCGGTCGCACTCCTCCTCGGTGTGCACCTCCACCAGCGCGGTCATGCCGAGGGACTCGACGCGGTCGAGCAGGCTGTCGAGCACGTTCTGCTCCAGCGCCGCGACGATGAGCAGCACCAGGTCCGCGCCGAAGGCCCGGGCCTCGTGGACCTGGTAGGGGCTGACCACGAAGTCCTTGCGCAGCACCGGCACGTCGACGGCGGCGCGGACGGCGGCGAGGTCCGCGAGCGAGCCGCCGAAGCGGCGCTCCTCGGTGAGCACGCTGATGACCCGCGCGCCGCCCTCGGCGTAGGACGCGGCCAGCTCGGCCGGGTCGGCGATGGGGGCGAGGTCGCCCTTGGACGGGCTGCGCCGCTTCACCTCGGCGATGACGCCGATGCCGGGCGCGCGCAGCGCCGCCATGACGTCGCGGGGACCGGGGGCCGCGGCGGCCCGGCGCTTGATCTCGGCGAAGTCGACCCGTGCCTCACGGTCGGCGAGGTCGGCCCGGACCCCGGCGACGATGGACTCGAGGACGCTGCCGCTCGTGCCGTGCTCCTGCATGCGGTGGGTCCCCCCTTTCCCGGCGGATCGGTGCTGGACGCCGGCGCCCGGGCCATGCTAGCCAGCGGCGCGGGGCCGCCGGATCACGGGTCGGTGGGGTCGCGCCCGGCGTCGAGGTCCCGCCACGCCGCCCGGTCCGGATCGGTGGGCACTGGCCGGGCGCCGGGGGCGGCGTAGCGCGCCCCGAACCGGGGCAGCCGCCGCTCGGCCAGCGCGGCCGCGAGCCCCGCCACCAGCAGCAGCGCGGCGCCGAGCAGCGCGAGCAGCGGGGCGGGCGTCGTCGCGACGGGCCGGTACCGCAGCAGGTCCGCGTCGACGTCGGGCGGGCGCGGCACGGCGCCGTCGGTGGCGAACGGGTCGACGGCGAACGCGACGACCGCCGCCGCGCCGAC
>JAPLAT010000260.1 GCA_026393175.1 Pseudonocardiales bacterium | reverse complement strand
CTCGCACGTGGGCGGCTGCCGCTTCGCCCCGGCGCTGGTGCTGCTGCCGCACGGGCTGGTGTTCGGCGGCGTGCCGGTCGGCGACGCCGTCGCCGTCGCGAAGGAGCACGCCGCGGGCCGGGTCGACCCCCGCTACCTGCGTGGCCGCTCCGCGCTCCCGCCCGCGGCCCAGGCCGCACAGCACCACGCCCGCCTCGCCACCGGTGCGACGGGCGTGGACGACCTGCGGGTCACCGCGATCGAGTCCCCCGCCCCGGACCGGTGGCGGGTCGCGTTCACCGCCCCGGACGTGGTCGTCGAGCTGGCCGAGCGGACCGTCGACGCCGGCCGTCCCTTGACCTGTGCCGCCGTCGCCCCCGGCCGCCTGCGCACCTTCGACCTCCTCACCCTGACCCGAGGCACCGGCGCCTGACGGGAGTGTGCACGGAGGGTCGTGCACGGGACCCTGGGTGCACACTCCCCCGCGGGGGAACCGGGGGTGGGCGGGATCCGTCGGTGTCGGCATGACCGTCGACCTGTCCGGGCCCTTCCGGGGTTCCGCCGCGATCGCCGACGGGCTGGTCACCCGGGGCGAGCTGCGCGGGCCCCGGTTCCAACGGCTGTTCCCCGACGTCCACGGCCCCGCGCACCTGGAGCGGACGCTCGCGCTCCGCGCCCGGGCCGCGGCCCTGCTGGTCGGCGGGGCGGGCGTGGTCGCCGGGTACTCCGCCGCGGAACTGCTGGGCGCCTCGTGCGCCCCGCCGGGGACCGCGGCCGAGGTGCTGATGCGCCCGGGACACCACCGCAGACCACGGCCGGGCCTGGTCGTCCACCGGGACGTGCTGTTCGACGGCGAGACCACCGTCCGCGGCGGGGTGGAGCTCACCGACCCCGTCCGCACCGCCTTCGACCTCGCCCGCTGGGCGCCGGACCCGACCGAGCGCGTCGTCGCCGTGGACGCACTCGCCCACGGGCGGTTCCCCGTCGCGCTGGTGCGCGACCTCGCGCGGATCCACCTCGGTGCCTACGGGACGGCCGGCATCGCCGCGGTGCTCGACCACGCCGACCCGCGGTCGGAGTCGCCCATGGAGTCCCGCATCCGGATGGCGCTGGTCCTGGCCGGGATGCCGCCGGAGGTCCAGTACCCGGTGGCGGGCGGCCGGTACCGGCTCGACCTCGCCTACCCGGACCGGCTGCTCGCGATCGAGTACGACGGCGCGGAGCACCGGACCGGGGCCCGGGCCCGGCGGGACCTGGAGCGGGAGGCCGCGCTCGTCCGCCGGGGGTGGACGGTGCTGCGCTTCGACGCCGCGACCGTCCTCGGCCGGCCCGACGTCATCGTGCGGACCGTGCGCTCACAGCTGTCGGCGCAGCCCTGAGCGCACGGTCCCCCGTCACACGAAGGTCAGCGCAGCAGCGAGCGGGCCATGACCAGGCGCTGGACCTGGTTGGTGCCCTCGTAGATCTGGGTGATCTTCGCGTCGCGCATCATGCGCTCCACCGGGAAGTCCTTGGTGTACCCGGCCCCGCCGAGCAGCTGGACGGCGTCGGTCGTCACGCTCATCGCCACGTCGCTGGCCAGGCACTTCGCCGCGCTGGAGATGAAGCCGAGGTTCGGCTCGTTCCGCTCGGCCCGCGACGTCGCGACGTAGACGAGCTGGCGCGCGGACTCCACCTTCATGGCCATGTCGGCGATCATGAACTGGAGGCCCTGGAACTCGGCCAGGTGCTTGCCGAACTGCTTGCGCTCCTTGACGTAGGAGATCGCGACGTCCAGGGCGCCCTGCGCGATGCCGACGGCCTGGGCGCCGATCGTGGGACGGGTGTGGTCGAGGGTCTTCAGCGCGGTCTTGAAGCCCGTGCCCTCCGCGCCGATGATCCGGTCCGCGGGGATCCTGCAGTTCTCGAAGTGGATCTCGCGGGTGGGCGAGCCGTTGATGCCGAGCTTGCGCTCCTTCGACCCGACGACGAAGCCCGGATCGTCCTTGTGCACCACGAACGCGGAGATGCCGTTGGCCTTCTTCTCCGGGTCGGTGACGGCCATGACGGTGTACCAGGTGGACACGCCCGCGTTGGTGATCCAGCACTTGGTGCCGTTGAGCACCCAGCTGTCGCCGTCGCGCACGGCGCGGGTCTTCATCGACGCGGCGTCGGAGCCCGCCTCGCGCTCGGACAGCGCGTAGCTGATCATGGCCTCGCCCGACGCGATCGACGGGAAGACCTGCTGCTTGAGCTCCTCGGAGGCCGAGAGCAGGATCGGGGTGAGGCCCAGGCCGTTGACCCCGGGGATGAGCGACGAGGACGCGCACACCCGCGCGACCTCCTCGATGACGATGCAGCCGGCGAGCTCGTCGGCGCCCTCGCCGCCGTACTGCTCGGGGATGGTGATCGCGTGGAAGCCCGCCTTGGTCAGGGCCTCCTGCGCCTCGACGGGGTAGCGACCCTGCTCGTCGACCTCGGCCGCGTAGGGCGCGATCTCCTTCTCGGCGAGCGCGCGGACCGCCTCGCGGAGCGCCTCGTGCTCGTCGCTGAGCCGGTAGCTGTCGAAGTCAGGGTTCATGGGCGCCATCGTAACGGCACTGCGTGCCGCAGCACAGCCGCTATCCTGCACGGTGTGACAGAAGCCGTACGGCGGGGCCGCTCGGCCGAGGGACGGGCCGAGATCCGCCGCGAGCTGGTAGCCGCGGCCGTCGCCCTGTTCGCGACGGCGGGCTACGACGACACCACCGTCGACGACATCGCGGCCGCCGCCGGCGTCGGGCGCCGGACCTTCTTCCGCTACTTCACCGGCAAGGAGCACGCGGTCTCCCCCGACCACGAGGCCGGACTGGCCAGGGTCGCCGAGATCTTCGACACCGCGCACCCCGACGAGCCGGTCACCAGCCTGGTGCTGCGGGCCGGCGAGACCGTGTTCGACCTCTACGCCGAGGACCCGGCGCTGTCCGTCGAGCGCTTCCGGCTCACGCACGCGGTGCCCGCGCTGCGCGACCGCGAGTCCGCGAGCGTCGACCACTACCGCAGGCTGTTCACCCGCTACCTGCGCCGCCGCTTCGCCGCCGACCCCGACGGGGACCTGCGCGCCGCCGTCACCGGGGCCGCGGTCGTCGCCGCGCACAACCTCGCCCTGCGCTCCTGGCTGGCCGACGGTGCGCCCGCCGACGGCGAGCAGGCCTGCCGCGAGCGGTTCCGGCGGGTGGCGGCCCTGCTGCCCGGGGACGACGGGCTGCGCAGCGTGGCCGAGCGGCTGGAGATCGCCGTCGGCAGGCTGGAGCGCGACGGCGGGCGCTGAGGCCGGCGCGGGGCGGGCGGGTCCGGACCAGGGCGGGTCCGGACGTGCGTGATCCCCGGGCCGCATCGTCGGATGCGCAAGCCGAGCTGGACGGGCTCGGGCCCGGGGACCACGGGTGACTGCCTGGGACTTGCCGGCACCTACCGGCATTCCACGCGGTCGGAACTACGTCCTCAGGTGCTAGCGGACAGCCACCTCACGAGTCCGGTTGCTACTCAACGCTGGACCACCTCCTCTCACGTGTACGACCACCCTACGTCGAGGAAGCGCCGTCCCGCCACGTGCTTTTCAGTGCCTCGTGCTTGGCGAGCACGGACGCCTCGAGGTCGGCCTGGAACGCCACCATGCGCTCGCGCAGCGCGGGGTCGGCGGCGGCGAGGACGCGCACGGCGAGCAGGCCGGCGTTGCGCGCCCCGCCGACGGCCACGGTCGCCACCGGGACCCCGGCGGGCATCTGCACGATCGACAGCAGCGAGTCGAGCCCGTCGAGCGTCTTCAGCGGCACCGGCACGCCGATCACCGGAAGCGGGGTCACCGAGGCGACCATGCCGGGCAGGTGCGCCGCGCCGCCCGCCCCGGCGATGATCACGCGCAGGCCGCGGCCCGCGGCGTCACGGGCGTAGTCGAGCATCCGCTGCGGGGTGCGGTGCGCGGACTGCACGCCCACCTCGCACGGCACGTCGAACTCGGCCAGCGCCTCGGCGGCGGCCCGCATCACCGGCCAGTCCGAGTCGCTGCCCATGATCACGCCGACCAGCGCCTCCCGGCCGTGGGGCTCAGCCATGGATCGTCCACCCGTCCGTCCACTCCGCGGTCGACAGCCACGCCGCCGCCAGCGCCGCGCGCTCCCGCACGGCCGCCATGTCCTCGCCGAGCACGGTGACGTGCCCGACCTTGCGCAGCGGCCGCGCCGCCTTGCCGTACAGGTGCACCTTGACGTCCGGGAACCGGGCGAACAGGTGGTGCACCCGCTCGTCCACGCCCATCGCTGGCTCGACGTCCGCCCCGAGCACGTTCGCCATGACGACGGCGGGGGCGGTCGGGGTGGTCGCGCCCAGCGGGTAGTCGAGGACCGCCCGCAGGTGCTGCTCGAACTGCGAGGTGCGGCTGCCCTCGATCGTCCAGTGCCCGGAGTTGTGCGGGCGCATGGCGAGCTCGTTGACCAGCACGTTCCCGGCGGTGTCCTCGAACAGCTCGACGGCCAGCAGGCCCGTCACGCCCAGCTCCGAGGCGAGCCGCAGCGCGAGGCGCTGGGCGGCCAGGGCGTGGTCCTCGTCGAGCCCGGGCGCCGGGGCGAGCACCTGCACGCACTGGCCGTCCTCCTGCACGGTCTCCACGACCGGCCACGCGGAGGCCTGCCCGTAGGGCGAGCGCGCGACGAGCGCGGCCAGCTCGCGGCGCAGCGGCACGGCGGCCTCGGCCATGAGCGGGGTGCCCGCGGCGAGCAGCTCGGCGACGAGCGCGGCGTCCGGGTCCATCCACACCCCGCGCCCGTCGTAGCCGCCGCGGACGGCCTTGAGCACGACCCGCCCGTGCTCGGCGGCGAAGTCGGCCAGCTGCCCGGGGGCGGTGATCTCGGTGAACGCGGGCACCGGGACGCCGAGCCCGGCGAGCCGGCGGCGCATCACGAGCTTGTCCTGGGCGAACAGCAGCGCGTCGGGGCCCGGGTGCACGGCGACGCCGCCCGCGGCGAGCGCGCGCAGCACGTCCTGCGGCACCTGCTCGTGGTCGAACGTGACCGCCGAGCAGCCCGCGGCGAACGCGCGGACGGCGGCGAGGTCGTCGGCGCGGCCCGGCCGGACGTCGGCGCAGACCAGGGCGGCGGGGTCGCCCGGGGCCGCCGCGAGCACGCGCAGGCTCTGGCCGAGCGCGATGGCGGCCTGGTGGGTCATCCGGGCGAGCTGACCGGCGCCGATCATGCCGACGACGGGCAGCGGGCCGGCGGGAGAGGGAGCGTCCACGATCGGAGCAGCCTACTTCCGCCCCGGACGGTCCCCCGACACCCGGTCTGGCACGATCGACCAGGTGTCCGTCGTCGAAACGGTGCTGGCCCACGTCCCCCAGCCCTACCGCGACGTCGCGATCAGGCACCGCGAGCTCCTGAAGTTCGGCATGGTCGGCGGCACGACCTGGGTCATCGACACCGTGGTCTTCCTGCTCCTGAAGAACACCGTGCTGATCGAGAAGCCGCTCACCGCGAAGATCATCGCGGTGCTGGTGGCGACGATCGTGTCGTACGTGCTGAACCGGGAGTGGTCCTTCCGCACCCGCGGCGGCCGCGAGCGCCACCACGAGGCCACCCTGTTCTTCCTGGTCAGCGGCATCGGCGTGGCCGTCTACACGGCCCCGCTGGCGGTCTCCCGCTACCTGCTGCACCTCTCGGTGCCCGACGTGAGCCTGTTCACCCAGGAGGTCGCCGACTTCGTCAGCGGCCAGATCCTCGGGGTGCTGCTGGGCATGGCGTTCCGCTGGTGGGCGTTCCGGCGCTTCGTGTTCCCGGACGCCGACGTGCGGCGCCAGGCCCCCAGCGAGCCGGCCCAGCCCTGACCGGGGCCCGGGTCGGACCGGGCCGGCGCTACCCGAGCACCGCGCCGAACAGCACGCCCAGCCCGTAGGTGACGGCCGCGGCGCCCGCGCCGATCGCGAGCTGGCGCAGCGCGCGGCGCAGCGGCGGCCCGCCCGCGAGCACGCCCGCGGCCGCGCCGGTGAGCAGCAGCGCCAGCCCGACCAGCACCCCGGCGACCACCACCGCGGCCGTCCCCCGCAGCCCCAGCAGGAACGGCAGGACGGGCACGGCCGCGCCGGAGGCGAAGAACACGAAACTGGACGCCGCCGCCCCCAGCCCGGTGCCGACGACCTCGTGGCCCGCGGACCCGTCCGGGCCGCCGATGCCGACCGCCCCGGCGGGGTCGGCGCTGCGCAGCACCTCCTCGGCCCGCCGCCGCGCCTCCTCGGCGGGCACGCCGCGCGCCCGGTAGACCAGGGCGAGCTCGTTGGCGTCGACGTCGAGGTGGCGCAGCACCGTGTCGGCGTCGCGGACGTCGGGCGCGGAGGCGGCGAGCAGCTCGCGCTGCGACCGCACCGACACGTACTCCCCCGCCCCCATCGACAGCGCCCCGGCCAGCAGCCCGGCCAGGCCGGTGAGCACGACGGTGCTGCTGGACACCCCGCCGCCGATCACGCCCAGCACCAGCGACAGGTTGCTCACCAGGCCGTCGTTGGCACCGAACACCGCGGCTCGGAACGTGCCCGACACCCGTGCGCGGCCGCGCACCGCCAGCCCGCGCACGACCTCCTCGTGCACCCGCTCGTCGGCGGCCATCGCCGGGGTCGCGTCGGCGTCGGCCGGGTAGGGCGAGCGCGTCTCCGCGCGCTGCACCAGGGCCAGCACGAACACCGAGCCGAACCGCCGGGCCAGCGCGGCGAGGACCCGCCGGTGCAGCGACCCGCGCCCGGCCGACGCCGCCTCCGCGCCGAGCAGCCGCTCCCAGTGCGCCCCGTGCCGCTCCTCCGCCTCGGCCAGGGCCAGCAGGATCTCGCGCTCCTCGCCCGTCCGGCGCCCGGCCAGGTCGCGGTAGACCCGGGCCTCCTCGCGCTCGTCGGCCAGCATCCGGCGCCACCGCCGCCGGTCCGCCGCGGTCGGCCCGCCCGGCCTCCCCCCGGCGCCCGGGGCGTGCTGCTCCATGGCCCGATCCTGCCCCGGCCCGCTCAGCGCGGGCCCGCGGCGCGCGGGGTCGGGGTGACGACGTCGTCCGCCCGGGCGGCCGGCAGGAAGATCGAGAAGGTCGGCGGGCGGGCGCGGGAGAGCTCCAGCCGCCCCCCGTCGGCCTCGACCAGTGCGCGGGCCAGCGCCAGGCCGATGCCGGTGGACGAGCCGACGGACACGCCGCGCTCGAACACGTGCGGCACCAGCTCGTCCGGGACGCCGTCGCCGCCGTCGCCGACCTCCACGACCAGGCTCTTGTCCCCCGCCCGCGCCGCGAGGACCACGGTGCCGCCGCCGTGGCGCAGCGCGTTGTCCAGCAGCACGCCGACGGCCTCGCGGATCCGGGCGGGGGTGACCCGGGCCAGCATCCCCTCGGGCAGCCGCACCTTGAACGGCCGCCCGGCGTCGCGGAACGTCGGCCGCCACTCGTCGACGACGGCAGCGAGCCCGTCGTGCAGGTCCACCGGCTCGGCCCCGGCGGCCCGGGCGGCGCGGGCGGCCTCCAGCAGCTCGTCGAGCACCGCGGAGAGCTTCTCGGCCTGCTCCAGCGCGGCGAGCGCCTCCGTGCGGGCGCTGCGGTCGGGGTGGGTGGTCAGCTCGTCGAGGCGCAGCTGCAGCGCGGTCAGCCGGCTGCGGAGCTGGTGGGAGACGTCGCCGACGAGGGTCCGCTCGCGCTGCACGAGCTCGGCCAGCGCCGTCGCGGAGGTGTCGAGCACGTCGGAGACGCGGTCCAGCTCGGGGATGCCGTACCGGGCGGGGGCGGCCCGGAAGTCGCCCGCGCCGAGCCGGGCGGCCCGGTCGGCGACGTCGCGCAGCGGCAGCGCGAGCCGCCGGGCCGTCAGCGTGGCGACGACGGTGCCGGTCGCCACGGACAGGACGACGAGCAGCAGCACGGCGAAGGTCACCTGCACCTGCTGGCCGAGCAGGACCGCCCGCGGCTCCTCCATCGTGATGAGCCCGCCGGGCCCGAACGGCAGCGACTCCGACACCGGGTTCGGGCCGACGTCCCCGCCGATGACCAGCGGGGCCTCCCCCGCGCGCTGCAGGACGAGCCGGCCCCCGGCCGGCACGGCCAGCTCCAGCGCGCCGCGGTCGACGGCGGTGCCGGGGCCGTCGAGGCGGGCGGCGACCTGCTCCAGGCTCGCGGTGAGCCGGGCCCGGTCGAAGTCGTCGACGAGCTGCCAGGTGGTGAGCGCGAGCGGCCCGCCCAGCACCAGGGCGGTGAGCGCGACGACCAGCAGGGTCGACTGCAGGATCCGGCGGCGCACGGTGCCGGCGCCTCAGGTGTTGAACCGGAAGCCGACCCCGCGGACGGTGGCGATCCGGCGCTCGCCGCCGATCTTGCGGCGCAGCCAGGACATGTGCATGTCCAGCGTCTTCGAGGTCTTCATGTCGGGGTCGTTCCAGACCTCGCGCAGGATCTCGTCGCGGGTGACGACCTGCCCGGCGCGCAGCAGCAGCACCCGCAGCAGCTCGAACTCCTTGTTCGCCAGCCCCACCTCCGCGCCGTCGACGAGCACGCGGCGCCCGGACAGCTCCATCCGCACGCCCGCGACCTCGACGGTCTCCGGGGTCAGCCGGCGCAGCAGCGCGCGGACCCTGGCCAGCAGCTCGGCCAGGCGGAACGGCTTGCCGACGTAGTCGTCGGCGCCCGCGTCGAGGCCGACGACGAAGTCGACCTCGTCGGTGCGGGCGGTGAGCATGAGGACCGGGAGGTCGGGCTGGTCGGCGCGGACCCGCCGGCACACCTCCAGGCCGTCCATCCCGGGCAGGCCGAGATCCAGCACGAGCAGGTCGACGTCGCCGAGGCCGAGGCGTTCCAGGGCGGCGACGCCGTCGACCGCCACGTCCACCGCGTAGCCCTCGCGCTGCAGGGCCCGCGACAGCGGCTCGGCGATGGCGGCGTCGTCCTCGGCGAGCAGGACAGTCGTCACGCTCCTCACAGTAGCCTCCGGCACCGTGGCCGATCTCGATCTCGCCCTCCGCCTCGCCGACACCGCCGACGCCGTGACGCTGCCGCGGTTCCGCGCCGCGGACCTGCGGGTCACCCGCAAGCCGGACCGGACGCCCGTCACCGACGCCGACACCGCCGCGGAGGAGGCGCTGCGGGCGCTCATCGCGGCCGAGCGCCCCGGCGACGACGTGCTGGGCGAGGAGGGCGGCGGGGAGGTCGGCGCCGGGCGCGGCTGGGTGCTCGACCCGATCGACGGCACCAAGAACTACTCCCGCGGCCTGCCGGTGTGGGCGACGCTCATCGCGCTGACCGTCGACGGCGAGCCGGAGGTCGGGGTGGTGAGCGCGCCCGCGCTGGGCCGGCGCTGGTGGGCCGCGCGCGGGCGCGGGGCCTGGATGGCCGACGGGGCCGGAACCCACCGGATCGCCGTGTCCGGCGTGGCCGACCTCGCCGACGCCTACCTGTCCACCACCGACGCCCGCGGCTTCGCCGGCGACGGCTACGCCCGGCTGGCCGCGGCGGTGTGGGAGACCCGCGCGTTCGGCGACTTCTGGCAGTACTGCCTGGTCGCCGAGGGCGCCATCGACGTGTGCGCCGACCCGGCCGCGAACCCGTGGGACCTGGCCGCGCTCGTGCCGATCCTGGCGGAGGCGGGCGGGCGGCTCACCGACCTGCGCGGCGAGCCCGGCTTCCGCGGCGGCGACGGCCTGGCGACCAACGGCCTGCTGCACGAGGCGTCGCTGGCGGCACTCGGCCCCCGCATCGCAGCGGGGTGACACCGCTCCGATCCAGTGGCAGCGATGTCACCCCGCTGCGACCGGCCGGGCACCGCGCTGCCGTAGCGTTGACGGCACCATGACCGCTCAGCTCGCCCCCACCGAGATCACCGCCCAGGCCGCCCGGCGCCGCACGTTCGCCGTCATCTCCCACCCCGACGCCGGGAAGTCGACGCTCACCGAGGCGCTCGCGCTGCACGCGTCGGCGATCGACGAGGCGGGCGCGGTGCACGGCAAGGCCGGGCGCAAGGGCGTGACGTCGGACTGGATGGAGATGGAGCGCGCCCGCGGCATCTCCATCACCTCCGCGGTGCTGCAGTTCAGCTACCGCGACCACGTGGTGAACCTGCTCGACACCCCCGGCCACGGCGACTTCTCCGAGGACACCTACCGGGTGCTCGCCGCCGTCGACGCCGCGGTGATGCTGCTCGACGCCTCGAAGGGTCTGGAGGCGCAGACGCTCAAGCTGTTCGACGTCTGCCGCAGCCGCGGCATCCCGGTGCTGACGTTCGTCAACAAGTGGGACGTGCCGGGCCGCGAGGCCCTGGAGCTGCTCGACGAGGTGGAGCAGACCATCGGGCTGGCCCCGATGCCGGTGACCTGGCCGGTCGGCATCGCGGGCGACCTGCGCGGCGTGGTGGAGTGCGACACCGGCGAGCTGCGCGTCTACGAGCGCACGGCGGGCGGGGCCACCCGCGGCGAGGTCCGCACGTACTCCCCCGACGAAGCCGCCGAGCGGGAGCCGCTCTACCTCGAGTCGGTCGTGGACGAGCTGGAGCTGCTGCGCGAGATCGGCGCGGTCTACGACGAGAAGCGGTTCCTCGACGGCAGCGCCACCCCGGTGCTGTTCGGCGCGGCCCGCCTCGGCATCGGCGTGGGCCGGCTGCTCGACGCACTGGTCGACCTCGCGCCCGCCCCGGCGCCGCGGGAGGACGCCACCGGGGAGCCGCGGCCGCTGGACACCCCGCTGTCCGGGCTGGTGTTCAAGGTGCAGGCCGGCATGGACCGCAGCCACCGCGACCGCACCGCATTCCTGCGGGTGTGCTCGGGCCGGTTCGAGCGCGGCATGGTGCTCACCCACGCCGGCACCGGGCGCCCGTTCGCCACGAAGTACGCCCAGGCCGTGTTCGGCCAGCAGCGCACCACGCTGGAGGAGGCGTTCCCCGGCGACATCGTCGGGCTGGTCAACGCGGGCGCGCTGCGCCCCGGCGACACCCTCTACGCCGAGCAGCCGGTGCAGTACCCGGCGATCCCGAGCTTCGCCCCCGAGCACTTCTCGGTGGTCCGGGGCGCGGACGCGGGCAAGTTCAAGCAGTTCCGGCGCGGGATCGAGCAGCTCGACGGCGAGGGCGTCATCCAGGTGCTGCGCTCGGACCGCCGCGGCGACCAGGCCCCGGTGCTCGCCGCCGTCGGGCCGCTGCAGTTCGAGGTCGTCAGCTCCCGGATGGCCGACGAGTTCGGCTCGCCGGTGAAGCTGGAGCCGCTGCCCTACTCCGTCGCCCGGCTCACCGACGCCGCGGGCGCCGAGGTGCTCAACCGGGAGAGCGAGACCGAGGTGCTCACCCGGTCGGTGGACGGCGCGCTGCTCGCGGTGTTCGTCAACAAGTGGCGGCTGGAGACGATCCGGCGCAAGCACCCCGACGTGATGATGGAGCCGCTGCTTGCCGGGGCCGTCGAGCGCTGAGGGTGACCCCGCCGGGGGCAACCCTCACGTCGCGGTAGGGTTGCCGCGGTCGAGGCAGCGTCGCCCGCACCCTCCCGCTCCCCGTGCACGAGACGAGAACCATGAGCCGCCCCACCTGGCTGACGCCTGCCTGGTCGAACCCCGCCGTCCTGCGCACCGAGGTCCTCTCCGGCCTCGTCGTCGCGCTGGCGCTCATCCCGGAGGCCATCGCCTTCTCGATCATCGCGGGCGTCGACCCGCGGGTCGGGCTCTTCGCGTCGTTCACGATGGCGGTCACCATCGCGTTCACCGGCGGGCGGCCCGCGATGATCTCCGCGGCCACCGGCGCGGTGGCACTGGTGGTCGCACCGCTGGTGCGCGAGCACGGCGTGGAGTACCTGGTGGCCGCGGTGCTGCTGGGCGGGGCGATGCAGGTGGCGCTCGCCCTGGCCGGGGTGGCGCGGCTGACCCGCTTCCTCCCGCGCAGCGTGATGATCGGGTTCGTCAACGCGCTGGCGATCCTCATCTTCGCCTCGCAGCTGCCCTACCTCGCCGGTGTGCCGTGGACGGTGTACGCACTGCTCGCCGTGGCCCTGGCCGTGCTGGTCGTGCTGCCCCGGCTGACGACCGCCGTACCCGCCCCGCTCGTCGCGATCGTGCTGCTCACCGCGTTCACGGCGGCCACCGGCACCGTCGTGCCGACGGTCGGCGACCAGGGTGCGCTGCCCGACAGCCTGCCCGTGCCCGGGCTGCCCGCGGTGCCCCTGGCGTGGGAGACGCTGCGGATCGTCGCGCCGTACGCGCTCGGCCTCGCCCTGGTCGGCCTACTGGAGTCGCTGATGACCGCGAAGCTCGTCGACGAGATCACCGACACGCCCTCGGACAAGACGCGCGAGTCGTGGGGCCAGGGCGTCGCCAACCTCGTCACGGGCCTGTTCGGCGGCATGGGCGGCTGCGCGATGATCGGCCAGACGATGATCAACGTGAAGGTCGGCGGCGCCCGCACCCGGCTCTCGACGTTCCTCGCAGGCGCGTTCCTGCTCGTGCTGGTCGTGGTGCTGGGCGACCTGGTGGCCCGGATCCCGATGGCCGCGCTCGTCGCCGTCATGATCATGGTGGCGGTCGCGACGTTCGACTGGCACAGCCTGCGGACGCTGCGGGTGATGCCGTGGAGCGAGACGGCCGTGATGGTGTCGACCGTCGCTGTCACCGTGGCGACGCACAACCTGGCCTACGGGGTGGGGGTCGGGGTGCTCGTCGCGATGGTGGCGTTCGCCCGCCGGGTGGCCCACGTCGTGGACGTGACCGCCGAGCGCGACGGCGACACGACGACCTACCGGGTCACCGGGCAGCTGTTCTTCGCCTCCTCGAACGACCTCGTCCTCGCGTTCGACCACACCGACGGCGCCCGTGCCGTGGTCGTCGACCTGTCCGCGGCGCACGTGTGGGACGCCTCGACCGTCGCCGCGCTGGAGTCGATCACGGCGCGGTTCCGGCAGCGCGGGGTGGACGTGCGGATCGTCGGGATGGACGCCGGGAGCGCGGCGCGGCACGCCGCGCTGGCCGGGCACGTCGCCTCCGGGGCATGATCCACGGCGACACCCCGTCCCGAGGAGGCACCGTGGCCGACACCGTGATCGCCAGTCCCACCATCAGCACCGCAGCCGCCCACCGCGTCATCGCGGCGGCGGAGGCGAAGGCGAGCGAGATCGGGGTGCCCATGTGCATCGCGGTCGCCGACGTGGGCGGCAACCTCAAGGCGTTCTCCCGGATGGACGGCGCGGCCCTGCTGTCCACGCAGGTCTCCCAGGACAAGGCCTACACCGCGGTCGGGTTCGGCATGCCGACGCACGGCTGGCACGACTTCATCAAGGACGACGCCCCGCTCGCCGCGGGCGCCACCACCGGCATCGCCCGGCTGGTGATCTTCGGCGGCGGCTACCCGATCGAGGTGGACGGCGCGGTCGTCGGCGCGATCGGCGTCAGCGGCGGGCACTACACGCAGGACCAGGAGGTCGCGGAGGCCGGCCTCGCCGCCCTGTGACGGGCCTGGCCTTCGAGGACTTCACCCCGGGCCGGGTGTTCGACCTCGGCTCGACGGTCGTGGACCGGGACGAGATGGTGGCCTTCGCCCGCCGCTTCGACCCGCAGCCCTTCCACGTCGACGAGGACGCCGCCGCGGCGTCGCTGTTCGGCGGGCTGGCGGCGTCGGGGTGGTTCACCGCCGGGCTGTGGATGCGGCTCTACGTCGACTCCGTGCTCAGCCGGGCCACCTCGCTCGGCTCGCCGGGCGGGGAGGAGATCGCCTGGCCCGCGCCGGTGTTCGCCGGCGACGAGCTGCGGGCGACGATGGAGGTCCTCGACGCGCGCCGCTCCGCCAGCCGCCCCGGCCTGGGGCTGGTGCGGCTGCGGGCCCGCATGGACCGCGCCGGCACCGACGTCTTCCGCAGCACGTTCACCGGGATGTTCGGCACCCGGTCCTGACCGCGCACCTCCCGTCGGGCGCGGGAGGTGCGCGGGGGGCGCCCGCGGCTCAGCCGCCCAGCGCCCGGACCACCCGGGAGGGGGACGGGCGGCCCAGCCGCTCCGCCATCCACGTGCTCGTGGCGACGAGGGCGTCGAGGTCCGCCCCGTGCGCGACGCCCAGGCCGTCGAGCATCCAGACCAGGTCCTCGGTGGCGAGGTTGCCCGTCGCCGACTCCGCGTAGGGGCAGCCGCCCAGGCCGCCCGCGCTGGCGTCCACGGTGGTGACGCCCCGGCGCAGCGCGGCGAGGGTGTTGGCCAGCGCCTGCCCGTAGGTGTCGTGGAAGTGCACGGCGATCCGGTCCACCCCGACCCCGCCCGCCGCGCACGCGTCCAGCACGGCGTCGACGTGGCCCGGGGTGCCGGTGCCGATCGTGTCGCCCAGCGAGAGCTGGTGACAGCCCATCTCCACCAGCCGGCGCCCGACGGCGGCGACCTGCGCGGGGTCGACGGCGCCCTCCCACGGGTCGCCGAAGCACATCGACACGTACCCGCGCACCCGCAGCCCGGCGGCCAGCGCCCGGGTGACGACGGCGTCGAACATGGCGAACTGGTCGTCGAGGGAGCGGTTGAGGTTGCGCTGCGCGAACGTCTCGGTCGCGCTGGCGAACACCGCCACGTGCTCGACGCCCGCCTCCAGGGCCCGGTCCAGGCCGCGCTCGTTGGGTACCAGCACCGGCAGGTCGACGCCCGGGAGGCGGGGCAGCGCGGCCAGCAGGTCCGCGGCGTCGGCGAGCTGCGGCACCCACTTCGGGTGCACGAAGCTGGTGGCCTCCAGCGTCGTCAGCCCGGCCGCGGCGAGCCGCTCCAGGAACTCGACCTTCACCTCGACCGGCACGACCGCCGCGCCCTCGTTCTGCAGCCCGTCGCGCGCGCCGACCTCGTAGATCGTGACGCGCTCGGGCAGGTCGGGGTCGGGGATCCGCATGGGCAGCTCACGGGCCATCCCCGGAACCTACTGCCGACCCGCACCGTCCGCGCCGCCCCCGCGCACGGCACCGACGGGTCCGGCCGCCCGCGGGCGTCGTCAGGACGGGACCACGCCGTTCGCCCGGGTCGAGGAGGAGTCTGAGGTGCCGGGAGCCGGTCGGGAGCCGGATCCTCGGCGTTCCACGCCGAGCGTGGCGAGCGGGACGACGCCCGGTCAGAGCGGCCCATGATCACCACGATCGGGACCCCACCGCCACCAGCGGCCCTCATGTCCCGATTCCCACGATCACCCCGACCCCAGCACGAACGAACCAGCGCAGAGCCGGGGCGAGCGGGGCGGCGAGGTCGGCCCGAGACTTTCAGTCGCCGGCGGGGCGCAGGTGCACGACGTCGCCCGCGGCGACGGCGCGCCGGTGGCCGGCGGCGTCGAGCAGCAGCAGGCGGCCGTCGGAGTCGACGTCCTCGGCGATGCCGCTGACCGAGGTGCCGCCGGGGAGCTCGACGCGCACCGGGACGCCGAGGCTCTGGCAGCCGGCCCGGTAGTCCGCGCGCAGCCGGGTGGCGTCGGGGTCGCCGCGGCCGGAGCGCCACAGCGTCTCACGCTCGGACAGCCGGGTGAGCAGCTCGACCAGCACCTCGGAGCGGTCGACCGGGCGGCCCGCCTCGGCCACCAGGGACGTGGCGCCGGGCTGGTCGGGCGGCGCGGCGTCGACGTTGATGCCGATGCCGACCACCACGGCGGGCCGGGCGGGGTCGGTGACCTC
>JAPLAT010000564.1 GCA_026393175.1 Pseudonocardiales bacterium | reverse complement strand
CTACGTGCGCTGCCACGACGACATCGGGTGGGCGGTCGGCGACGTCGACGCCCGCGCCGTCGGGTACGACCCGTTCGCCCACCGCGACTTCCTCAACGCCTTCTTCTCCGGCACCTTCCCGACCTCGTTCGCCCGCGGCGCTCTGTTCGGGGAGAACCCGGAGACCGGCGACGCCCGCATCTCCGGGTCGACGGCCGCGCTGTGCGGGATGAGCGACGCCCGCGAGCGCGACGACCCGGCCGCGCTGGAACGGGGGATCCGGCGGCTGGTGCTGCTGCACGCCGTGACGTTCGCGTGGGGCGGTGTGCCGCTGCTCTACATGGGCGACGAGCTGGCCCAGGGTGACGACAGCAGCTACCTCGACGACCCGGCGCTGGCCGCGGACAACCGCTGGCGGCACCGGCCCTTCTTCGACGAGGCGGCCGCCGCCGTCCGGCACGACCCGGCGACGGTGCCGGGGCGGGTGCACGGCTGGATCCGGGCGCTCGCCGCGGCCCGGGCGGACCTGCCCGCCTTGCACGCGGCCGCGGAGACCGTCGTGCTCGAGGTGGACAGCCCGCACGTGCTGGCCTGGCGGCGCCACCACCCCCGGGGCGGCACGCTCGTCGGCATGGTCAACTTCGCCGAGCACGCCGTCACGATCGGGCCGTGGGTGCTCGACGGCCTGGGCGAGCTCGACACGGTGCTGTCGTCGGACGGGCCGCTGCGGGTGCACGAGCACCGGCTGGTGCTGCCCGGGCTCGGCTTCGTCTGGCTCGCGGCCGGCTGAGGAGCGCCGGCCCGGCGGTGGCGCCGTCCGGGCCCTTGACACGGGGGCCGGGCGGGTCGTTGCTGGACGGGTGCGCGGACGCGGAGCGGTGTCCCCGGCGCTGGCCGCCGGGATCGCGATCGCGACCGTCGTGGTCGCCGTGCTGCTGGCCCGCCCCGCCGAGCCCACGCCGGCGCCGTACCCGCCGCTGCCGCCGGACCCGACACCGCCGGACCGGGCGGCGCTGAGCCTGGACCGCTGCGCCGCGGCCCTGCGCCTCGCCGACCTCGACGAGGGCTACCCGGACCGCGCCGGGTGGGAGCCGCTCACCCGGTTCACCGACGGCGAGGTCGTGGCCGCGGTGCTCGCCGGGCCGGTGCCGTTCGTCTGCGCGACCGGCCCCACGACGGTCGAGGTGTCCGACCCGGGTGCCGCCGTGGCCGCGGGCGGGGCGCTGCTGCTGCTCACCGCCCCGTCGGGGGTGGTGGCCGCGGTCGCGCCGGCGGGCGGCACCGTCGCCGTCGACGGGAGCGCGCCCGCCGACGTCGTCCTGCACCGGGGCCCGCCCGCCGCCGACCCGGCGCCGCCCGTGCTCGTCGTCGGCGGCCCCGACGGCCCCGGCGGAGAGGCCGGTCCCGTGGCCGCGGCCCGCCCTGCGCCGCCCGCGCTGCGCGTCGTGGACCGCAGGGAGATCCCGGCCGACCGCTCCGCCGAGGCCGTCGGGCTGTTGCAGCGCTGCGTCGGGGTGGCCGAGCCCGACCGGTTCTGGGTGCCCGCGGTGGCGCTGGACATGGACGGCACCGCGCTGCTCGTGGTCGTGGGGGCGGCGTCGGTCGGCGGGTGCGTGGTCGCCCCCGGGCGCGCGGAGCCGGTGCGGCTGTGGCGCATCGGCGGCCCGACCGACGGGCCGCGGCCGTTCGTGTGGCTCACCGCCCCGCCCGGCGTGGGGCCCGACGTGGCGGCCGGGCCGGCGCAGCCCCGCCTCGCCCGGTTGGAGGTGACCGCCCCGACCGGCCAGACCTGGACGGCCGCGGTCGGCGGCCGGGCCTTCGCGACCCGGCTGCCGCCCGGCGTCGCCCCGGACCCCGCCGCCCTCACCGTCCGCGCGTTCGACGCCGCGGGCACCCTGCTCTACGCGGGTCCCGCGGCGTAGCCGCCCGTCATTGCTGCTGGGCGGCCAGCTGCTGCTGGATGGTGCGCTGGAGCTGCTGCAGGCCCGGCACGCCGAGCGTGCCGACCTGCGTCTCCAGCTGGCGCACCAGGTGCGGGTCCGCGACGGCGGACTCGGAGGACTGCAGCAGCACCGTCCCGGCGCCGGTGAAGTCGAACTGCCGCTCCTCGCCCGACTGCATGCCCATCAGCCCGAGCGCCCCGCCGAGGAAGCCCTGCATCCAGCCCGCGTCGTAGTGGTGCGAGGGCGACGGGCAGTCCGCCCAGCCCACCAGCGCCTGCGGGTCGACGCGGATCGGCGGCTCGGCGAAGATCACCGGCCCGGAGCTGGAGGCGAGGAACTTGCCCGTGCCGATCAGCGTGAGGAAGCCCGGGACGATCGACTGCTTGAGCTCCAGCGTCGAGTCGAACGCCAGCAGGTTGGCCGCGCGCAGGGTCAGGTTGCCCTCGTCGAGGTCGTAGCTGTTGATGTCGTAGCCGCGGTCGCCGAGGATCAGGTGCCCGGCCCCGCCCGCCACGACCCAGTCGCGGGAGTACAGCGGCGCGGAGAACCGGGCCGCCACCATGCCGCCGATGCTCGCCGTGGTGAGCGGCTCGAACCGGATGCCCGGGCCGTGCGGCGCCGGGTAGTAGGCGATCATCCGCCCGGTCTGCATGAACAGCTGCCCGTCCAGGCGCACGCAGTAGGCGTAGTGGTTGCCGGGGATGTTGTCGTTGTCCGGCAGGGTCTGCGGGTTCAGGGGGATCATCTCGACCTCAGATCTTCTGCTCGGACGCCTGCACGTAGACCGTGCCCTGACCGGTCAGCTTGAGCTGCATCGCCTCGCCGGACCCCTTGCCGACGGCGTCGCGCCAGCCGATCGACGCGGACAGGTCCACCTGCACCTGCCCGACGTGCGCGACGTAGGCCTGCGGGTCGACGGCCACCGGCCGCCCCCCGCCGACGGGGATCGCGATCGTGCCGCCGTGGGAGAGCAGCGCCGCCGTGCCGTACCCGTGCAGCTGCGTCGTGGCCAGCCCCATGCCGGTGGCCATGCTGCGGGCCGCGCCGCGGAGCCCGCCCTGCTGGCCGATCATGACGATCGTGGACTGCAGGTTCGCGTCGTGGGCGACCAGCCGGTCGGCCTCCACCTGCAGCGGGCCGGAGCCGTCCAGCTCGACGATCGTCACGTAGAGCCCGCGGTAGCCGTAGTGCACCGTGCCCTGGCCCTGCGCGACCATCATCGCGACGCTCTCGCCGGCCAGCATCCGCCCGGCCATGCCGCCCATGCCGCCGCCGTACCCGCCGCCGCCGTGCACCGGGGCGAAGTGGACGTCGCCGGTGTAGGCGAGCATCGCGCCGCGCCGGGCCAGCACCTCCTGCCCCGGCGTGATCTGCGCGGTGATCACCTTGCCGTTGACCTGCTCGAACCTGCCCATCACCGCTCCTCGGGCTGGATGTAGACCACGCCGGAGCCGTCGAAGCGCAGGGAGAACGCCTCGCCGGAGGACTCGCCGATGAGGTTGCGCCACGACACGTCGGTGACGAACGTCTGGTTGAGCTGGCCGCGGCTGGCGACGAACGCGTCCGGGTCGACGACCAGCGGGTACTGCGGCGAGACCTCCAGCGCGACCGGCGGCCCGCCCGCGGACAGCAGCGCGACGGTGCCGTGCCCGGTGACCGTGGTCGTGGCCAGCCCCTGCCCCGAGGACATCCCGCGCAGCCCGGCGAACGCGACGTCGGTCCGCAGCGCGTCGGACAGGGCGAGCAGCTGCTCGGACTCGACCTTCAGCGTGTCGCCGCTCAGCTCCACGATGAGCACCTCCATCGCGTCCTTGGCGAACCACACCGTGCCCTGCCCGGTGCACGTCATGAGGGAGACGGACTCGCCGACGGCACGCCGCTTGAGGCCGGCCATGAAGCCGTCGCCGCCGCCCATCCCGGCGTTCTTGAACTGGACGTCGCCGGTGTACGCGACCATCGACCCGGTCAGGGCGCGCACCGCGTCGCCCCTCAGGTCGATCTCGAGCACCCGCGACCCGTTGAGTCGGAAGGCCTGCACGGCCGGGATCCTGGCACAGGATCGCGCCGGAACGGCTCCGTAGTTGCCCGGTCGTGACCGGCCGGGAGCTGCTCCTAGTGTTCGGCGCGGAGGTGGTCGCGTGGTCAGCAGGCTCGCCGGGGTGGAGGTGCACCTGCCGCAGCGGTGCCCGGACAGCGCCGAGGTGCAGGAGCGGGTCGGCCCGTACCGGCCGCCGCCCGGGCTCGTGCAGCGGCTCACCGGGATCCGGGCCCGGCACGTCGCCGAGGACACCGAGCAGGCCTCCGACCTGGCCGTCTCCGCCGCCCGCAAGCTCCTGGCCAGCACGGGCACGGCGCCCGCCGACGTCGACCTGCTGCTGTTCGCCTCGGCCAGCCAGGACCTCGTCGAGCCCGCGACGGCGCACATCGTCGCCGCGGAGCTGGAGCTGACCTGCCCGGTGATGGACGTGAAGAACGCCTGCAACAGCGTGCTCAACGGCCTGGAGGTCGCCGACGCGCTCGTCGGCACCGGCCGCTACCGGCGGGTCCTCGTCGCCAGCGGGGAGACCCCGTCGCGGGCGGTCCGCTACGACGTGCCCGACCTGCGGGCGTTCCTGCGCGCCTTCCCCGGCTACACGCTCTCCGACGCGGGCGCGGCCCTGCTGGTCGAGGAGGGGGAGGGGATCCTCGGGTTCGGCTTCACCGCCGACTCGCGGCACTGGGACGCCGGCACCCTGGCCGCCGGGGGCTCCCGGCACCCGCGCGACGTCGAGCACACGTACTTCGCGATGGACGCCTCCCGGCTCAAGGCGGCCTTCACCGCCGTCGGCACCGGCGTCCTGGAGGACACCCTCGCCCGGACCGGGATCACCTGGGACGACTGCGCGGTCGTGGCCGTGCACCAGGTGTCGCTGCCCTACCTGGAGGTCTTCGCCGCGGGGGCGGGGGTGCCGCGCGACAAGCTCGTCGTCACCGTGGCCGAGCACGGCAACTGCGCCTCGGCGAGCCTGCCGCTGCAGCTCGTCACGGCCAGGGAGCTGGGGCGCTGCGGCCCGGGCGACCTCGTCGCGCTGGTGGGGCTGGCCGGTGGGGTGTCGCTGGGGATGACGGTGGTGCGGCTGTGACCGGGGCTGCGCGGCCGCCCGTCGATGCTCTCACCGGGCCCGCGGGGTCGCCCGGTGCCGCCGTACGGCTCGCCGTCGTCGTCCCGGCGTTCGACGAGGCCGCGGGCATCGGGGCGACGCTGGCCGCGCTGGCCGCGCAGACCGACCGCGACTTCCGGCTCGTCGTCGTCGACAACGGCTCCCGCGACGGCACCGGCGACGTCGTGCGCGCCTTCGCCGCGGCCCACCCGGGGTGGGCGGTGGAGGTGGTGGACGAGCCGCAGCGCGGCACGGGCGCCGCCGCCGACACGGGGATGCGGCACGCCATCGCCCGCGGCGCCACCCACCTGGCCCGCACCGACGCCGACTGCCTGCCCGACCCGGACTGGACGGCCCGGGTCCGCGCCGCGTTCGCCGATCTCGACCTGGTCTCCGGCCGCCTGCGCCCGCGCCGCGACGAGGGCCTGCCGGCCTGGCAGCGCGGCGTGCTCGTCGCGGCGGTGGCCGTGGCGGCGACGTTCGGCCGCTTCCGCCCCGGCAACCGGGTGCCCGGCGCGCGCGGCCCCTACGTCATGGCGGCGGGCTGCAACATGGCCGTCACCGCCGAGCTGTACCTGGCCGCGGGCGGCTTCCCGCGCACCCGGATCGAGGACGTGCACGAGGACCGCGCGCTGGTCAACGCCGTGCGCCCGCTGACGGCGCGGTACGGGCACCGGCGCGACGTCGTCGTGCGCTGCTCGAGCAGGCGGGTCCGGGCCTGGGGGCTAATGCGCACGCTGGGCTGGTATGCCGACCACCGCTACCGGCCCGAGCACGTCGACATCCGGGACCACGACATCCGGCGCCCCGGCACCCCGACTCGTGCGCACCCAGACCCCGACTCGCGGGGCCGGCCACCCCACCCCCCGCGAGTCGGGGTCCTGGTGCGCACGAGTCGGGGTGCGGACGCGCCCCGTGCCGCGGCGGGGGCCGGGCGCGGGACTGGGGCCGGGGTGTGGGAGCGCCGGGTCCAGCTCGGCGCGCACCCGGTCGCGTACCCGCTGGTGCGGTCGCTGGCGCGGGTCGGGCCGGTGGTGCGGGTGCCGCGGGTCGGGGTGGTCGTGTCC